>CAZHBM010000386.1:0-3831 GCA_964529945.1 uncultured Anaerolineales bacterium
TGGCCACCCCATCTCAAAGCGTGAACCGGTTTGTGGCCACACTCCTCGATCTCGACAGACAGATTCAGATGGCAAGGCCACTTTGTTATGCCCCTGCTTGACAGCCGTGACAAGGTACCTGACCAAGTTCCCAATTCTGCATCTCGCAACGATGTGTGTTGGGCTGGTCTGGTATCAAGGGGCGGCTGGACCCAGGCTGGCACGGCGCTCGTTTGTTTCCCCGGGCCAATGGCGTGCAGGTGAGGAAGCCTGTGGCGGAAAGGCGAAATTACCCCCGCAACATGGCCTGCAGGTCGAGGGCATTGCGCACTGCATAGCCATGCTGGTCGTTGTCGAAGTAGCAGAAGACGTCTTTGCCCTCGCCGGCCCAGGTCGAGAAGGCGCCGGCCCAACCGCTCAGCGTCTGACTGTCGTACTTTCCCCGGTAGGCGCCGTCGGGACCGTGCAGCCGCACGTAGACAAAATCGGCCGTCACCTCTTTGGGTGACTGTCGCCCGTCGAAGTCATACAAACACAAGGCCGCCCCGTACCGGCCCAAAATGTCGTAAGCCTGTCCATTAAGCCAGCTTGGGTCGCGAAATTCGAAGGCGTAGCGATATTTAGCCGGCAGGCTTTGCAGAAAGGCCTCCAACCTCTGGCCATTGAAATGCCACCTGGGCGGCAGTTGAAACAGGATCGGTCCCAACCGCTCACCCAAGACCTGAATTCTGTCCACAAATTTGGCCAGCGAAACCTGCGGGTCCTTGAGCTTTTTGTTGTGCGTGATGTAGCGGCTGGCCTTGACCGAGAACAGAAAATCGGCCGGCACCGTGTCGCGCCAGGTAGCCAGAGTCTCCTTTGCCGGGAGCTGGTAGAAAGTGTTGTTGATCTCCACCGTCCGGAACGAACGGCAATAGAAAGCCAGGAATTGACTCTTGGACAGGTCGTCCGGGTAAAAAGGACCGACCCAATGATCGTAGTGCCAGCCGGACGTGCCAATGTGAATGGCGGCCTGTTGCGCCACAGCTGCCTCCCGATACTCTAGCGCAGCGCCACTTCCCAACCGTCATAGGCGATTTGAGCCCCGACACCACGTTGCCTGCCCAGTTGCTCGATGGCGTCGATCTTTGCCCCGGCTCCCAGTTGACCGATCTATGCCGGCAATTTCTGGATTGTGGCCGCAAAAACCTATCTTCTACTTCCATTCCTCCGACACGGCTTTCCTTCCCAGGTCATAGGCTGTTTGTAGGAAAGCCGGCCTGTTTTTTAGCTCGTTTGCCTCCGTGTCGGCCAGGACAATCTCGCCCCAATAATCTGCACTGTAAACTGCGAAGAAACTCTTGATAGTCTGGACCATACCCACGAAGTCTTCGTGCATGTTCCCTCCCACGGCGATCAGAATTCCGCGCCGCCGCTGATGGCCATTCGAACTGGCCGGCAGCGGTATTTTGTCCAAGTACTTGCGTTCCCAATCACCCTGGCTGCAGTCGATCAGCGCTTTGAATTGGGCCGGTACGTTTCGAAAATATACCGGCGTGCCGGCGACGATCACGTCTGCCGCCACCAGTTCACGAGACACCGTCTCATAAACACTTCCACCTGGCTGGTTGTCGCCGCACTGGCAGCCGATCCCCGGCACCCAACCTGCAATACCAAGTTCGGCTGCCCGAATTTGCGACACCTGACCGCCAGCGTCCTGCGCGCCAGCCAGGAACCTGGCCAGCAGTTTTTCTGCATTTCCATCTTTCTGTGGGCTACCGATCAGCCCTACAACTTTTGTCACCAGACGAATCCTCCTTTGTTGTCATCGATTTTGATCGGCAATAAATAGGACGCCGGCTCCACTTGCCCTTTGCGCAAACCAGTGAAGGTTTCGGTCTTCAGGAACCACTCTCGCCCTGTTCTAGCCTTTGACCGAGCCGGCCAGAATATCTTTAACAATGTAGGCAACATCAACAAGGACACAGAATGGTCTTCTGTTGCTGCAAGACAGGGTCCTTGTCCGTAGCCGTGCAACCCAAATGCCTTCACTCCTGCTTACCAAGCATAACCAATAATAGGCATGAAATCCATGTATCTGGGTACACGGTCGGGGTACAAACTTGGGTGCATTTCTTCCGCGAAATGCACCCTTCTCCGGCAGGACGGCAGGTGGGTTGGTTGAGAGGCGTACAACCCAAGGTGTTACCGGTCCACCATTAACGCACGTTCCAGCAGCCAGCAGTTATGATTCGTTCTCTGGCTTACGGCGGTCTATTCCCCAAAAGACGGCGGGCAGGGGCAGAGCATCATTTTAACAAGGAACAGGTGACGGAATGGGTTAACTAAACGAGAGGAAAAACGGGGGAACTTCCGGGGGACACAAGTGGACAAGCAACGGACTCGCTCCCTTCGCCTATTTAGCGACACTTGGCGATACCAGGCGCCGAGTCTGAGTTGGCGCAGACTACTGCAATTTGTCGCGCTTGTCCGCCGCCAAGGCTACCTTCAACAACCCGGCTGCGAAACCGAGTCCCAAGGCAAAGCTACGTGTCGCCAGCAGGCATGGCGCCACCCAAACGACGGGGCGGTCGCGCTGCCAGGCGCGGAGGCAGAAGGGGATCATAGAGGCAACCAAAAGCAGGCCGACTGCCACAGGCAACGGCCATAGGCCCGGCCAGGCCAGGACCGCCAATAGGGCGCCCAGGAGCAGCCCACTGAGCAGCATCTGTAGCTTGAGAACCTGGGGAGTGTGCGAATCGCGCACCAATTTGTCGGGATGGCGCAGGTGCACCAACACTTTCCAGAAGCCAATGCGAAACTTGCGCCTTGCATAGGCCCACCAGGTAACCGGATGTTGGTGATACACGACCGCCTCAGGCTGGAAAACAAGGCGATGACCGGCTTTTGCCAGGCGGAATGACAATTCCTGGTCTTCGACCGAAGCGGTAGGGAAGCGCGTGTCAAATCCGCCGGCCGCCAGCAGCACGTGACGCCGATAGCCGGCGGAATAGGTATCCACAAAGTCTATCGCCCGCCGGTCGTGCATACCGCGGTACTTGTCCTCATATTCCAGTTGTACGAAGCGGGCTACCAATCCAGGCTGGCGGGTGCCATAAACGCCTTTGGCCCCCACCACCTCCTGATTCTGAAATGCGGCACACATCGACTCGATCCATCCAGGCGCTGGGGCGCAATCGGCGTCGGTAAACAGGACCAATTCGCCCCTGGCCGCTGCCAACCCGCGGTTACGGGCAGCCGCCGGTCCTTCGTGAGGTTGCCGGACCAGGTGGACGGCATACTGTTGAGCCAGCCTATGCGCGTTGTCGGTAGTTCCATCCTCAACCACAATCACTTCGTAACTTTCCGGTGCCGCACTTTGATCAGCCAGTGCTTGCAGGCAGGCTTCCAGGTGCTTACTGCCGTTGTAAACCGGGATGACCACCGAGCAGTAGGGAACTTTTTGTTTCAGGCCATTCAAACCAGGCTCGGTCATTGAGGCGACCGGATCTCAATCGGAGTGGCTGAGGGAGATACAGGCAAGAGTGCTGCCAACCCGCCGGCCAGTAACAGGGGTAACACGACCACCAAATGCAACAGAATACCGCAAGCCAAAGCAGTTTCCTGGGCTACTCCATAGGATACCAAAGACAGAACAACCAAAAAGTGAAACAGCCCTAACCTGGTCGGCGGGGCAGGCACGACCGCGCCGGCATAAATGGCCACCAAAATCAACACGGTCGCCGTCCAATTGACTTGGATGCCCAGACTGCTCATTACTGCCCAATTTGTCAAGGCGCCCACTCCCCAGACGATCACCGACCAGCCGGCCATACCAACTAACCGCCCGTCTTGCCAGGCCGTTGATAGGCT
>CAZHBM010000387.1:0-3820 GCA_964529945.1 uncultured Anaerolineales bacterium
GACGTCAGCCCGGCCGACCGCCAGGCGGCCAAAAAGATCGTCGACCGGTCGTTCGTCGACGCTTTCCGAATGGTGGTGCTGGTCTCGGCCGGCTTGGCGTTGGCCGGTGCCGGCTTTGCTTTCTGGCTCGTAGACTACAACCCCAATCAGGGCAAACGCATCTGATTCGGGTCCATGTGGGTGCTGTCATAGGAAAAAGTGAAAACGGGGCAGGCAATGGTTTATTTCACAATAACAGAATTGCGTAAGGGTAGGATGTTGGTTATTGCGTTGCCAGACCCCCACGTTGGCGCTGGCTTGTGACGTCCTCCTTGGCCCATGTTGACCGCCGGGTGTCGCTTGTTGGGTATAGGCCGGCCAATCTAGATGCGTTTTCCCTGCAACCCGAATCGTGACAATTGAGGCTGTCTGCGGTAAAATAGGGTTGATTGAGAAGCAATCGGTTAGGCCAGCCTTCTGAGCGTATTAATTGCCGCTCTCTGAGGCGGCGCAATGGTTACCATCAGGAGCTACTGACCACAAGCCGTTAAACTACACACAAGATTATGCACAAGGAGAAGGAAAGAAGCTATGAAAGCTGCTGACGTTTTCGCACAAGTTACGGATGCGTTCGATCCCGTCAAGGCGGGCAAATTAAACGCGGTGTTTCAATTCAATTTGACGGGGGACGATGGCGGGGATTGGTATATTACGGTGGTGAACCAGACCTGTTCGGTGGCCGAGGGGTCGGCCCCTTCCCCAAAAGTGACTGTGCGTATGGATGCCGATGATTTCGTGAAAATGGTGAACGGCGAATTGCAGCCGGTGGTGGCATTCATGCAAGGCAAGGTCAGGCTTGAAGGTGACATGAACCTGGCTATAAAAGTTCAGGAGTTGTTCGCCGGCGCCAGCCAGTGAGCCGAATGCCTGCGCCTGCCTCAGCGGGTGGGCTGTCTGCCATATGGAAACAAGGGACGGGACGCGAAAAACGCCCCGTCCCTTGTTTTTGTCTGGTGTGTGCCGGCTATAGAATGCCTGCCAGGAGCGCCAGGAGAATACCTCCGGCCATCACACTGCCCAACTGCCCGGCTGTGTTGGCGCCCATGGCGTGCATCAGCAGGAAGTTTTCGTAATCGTACTCCTGTCCCATACGCTGCACGATACGGGCCGACATCGGGAAAGCGCTGATGCCGGCGGCGCCGATGAGCGGGTTGAACTTCTTGCCCGAGATGACGTACATGATCTTGCCAAACAGCACACCGCCGGCCGTGTCGATGACGAAGGCCAGCAGGCCCATGGCCAGGATCAGCAAGGTGTCCATGCGAATGAAAGTGTTGCCGGTCATCGTCGAGCCGATGGTCAGGCCGAGGAAGATCGTGGTCACGTTGGCGATTTCGTTCTGGGCCGACTGGCTCAGCCTGTCGACCACACCCGACTCGCGCATCAGGTTGCCGAACATCAGGGTGGCAATCAAGGGCGACGCTACCGGAGCGATCAGCGACACGATGATGGTCACCACGATGGGAAACAGAACGCGGGTCAGTTTTGAGACCTCGTGCTCCGAATAGGGCATGCGGACCTTGCGCTCGGCGTCGGTGGTCATCAGCCGCATCACCGGCGGCTGGATGATCGGCACCAACGACATGTAGCTGTAGGCGGCCACGGCAATCGGGCCCAGCAGTTGCGGCGCCAGTTTGGTCGAGACGTAAATGGCGGTCGGCCCGTCGATGGCGCCGATGATGCCGATGGAGGCGGCTTCGTCCATATTGAACCCGACGGCCAGGGCGAGCAACAACGTGCCAAAAATACCGATCTGGCCGGCGGCTCCCAGGAGCGCCATACGCGGATTCTCCAACAGGGGGCCGAAATCGGTCATGGCGCCGATGCCGATGAAGATCAGCAGCGGGAAGAGCTCGGTTTGAATGCCCGCTTGATAGAGAATGCCCAGCAGCCCATGCTCGCCGGCGATTCCGGTGAGAGGCAGGTTGGTCAGGATGGCTCCGAAGCCGATCGGCACCAGCAGGAGCGGCTCGTAGTCTTTGGCGATGGCCAGATAGATCAGGACACCGCCGGCAATCATCATGACCACGTTCTGCCAGGACAGATTGGCCGGGGCTTCCAGAAGTACCCCTAGATTGGACAGATTCATTGGTCTCCCCTCACTCGAACGTAAACAGGACTTCGCCGTGAGCTACCGTATCGCCCTCGTTGACCTCTACGCTCGCGATGACAGCCTCCCTGTTGGCGCGGATGGCATTCTTCATCTTCATGGCCTCCAGATAGCACAGCTCCTGTCCGCTGCTCACCTTGTCACCGGCCTTGACCTGGATATCCAGGATGGTACCGGGCATCGGTGCGCGGATCTGATTTGGAGCGGCCGGCGCGGTCGCTGCGGTTGCCTGTGGCAGAACCGGTGCCGCCTGGAGGGGGTCTTCGGCCGGCTTGGGGGTGACCGCGGGCGACGGTGCGGCCGTTGGGGTGCTGATGACCACCGAGCCTTCCTCGAAGGTGAACAGCACGTCGCCGTGATTGACGGCCTGGCCGTCGGTCACCTCGACCGAGGCCACGACAGCATCGGCAGGCGCCTTGATGGCATTCTTCATCTTCATGGCTTCCAGGAAACATAGCTCCTGCCCTCGGGTCACCTTGTCGCCCGGCTTGACCCGAATGTCCAGGATGGTGCCGGGCATAGGCGCCTGCACTTCGGCAACGCCGAACACAGGCGACACTGCCGGCAGAGCCGGCGCCGGCGCGGCCGTACTCACGGCTGGCATTCCGCTGACTGTACCCGTCTCGTACACGTCTACCGTGTACGGTTTTCCATTGACCGTGACCGTGGTGGGCGACGACATAATATCTTCAATTTCGACGGTGTAGGTCTTGCCGTCAACGACAACTCTCACCTGTTGTTTGGAAACAGGGATCATCTCTACTCTCCCTCCATCTTATGCGCGGCGGTTGCCGACAGTTGCTCTATCTGCCCGGCAGTCCACCAGGGGGTGGGGCCGGCTGTAAGTGACGCTCCTAACCCGCTGCGCGCCATGCCTAAAGCGCGCAGATAAGCCATAGCGGCAGCGATGGCCGTAATCTCCCGCGCTTGGTCCTGATTCTCCGGGGCGGGTTTAGCCTGGGCGGGCACGGAGACGACCACTTGTGGTTGCGCCGCCGCCGAGGGGCGTGGGTTACAGAAATATTGCAGCAATTTCATGACCAGTACCAGGATTCCGAGCGTGCAGAACGTGATGCTGATACCCAGAACGCTGAGGCTGACACCTTGCATAAACAGACTCAATTTTCGCCTCCCTCTATTACATCACCTGTTTCCATCAAAGCGGCATGTTGCCGTGCTTCTTGGACGGCAGGCTGGCGCGCTTGTTGCGCAGAACCTCGAGCGCCGCGATCAGGCGCGGCCGCGTCTCGGCCGGAATGAGCACGTCGTCCACCTGTCCTGAAGCGGCCGACGCGTAGGGGTTGGAGAAGCGGGTGGCATATTCATCGACCAGTCGCTTCCTCTCCGCCTGGGCTTCCTGTGGATCCATCTGGCTCAAACGTTTGCCGTACAGGATGTTGATGGCGCCTTCGCCACCCATCACGGCGATTTCGGCGCTCGGCCAGGCGAACACCAAGTCGGTACGGATGGCCTTGCTGGCCATGACCACCTGGGCGCCGCCGTAGGCTTTGCGGGTGATGACGTTCAGCTTGGGCACGGTGGCCTCGGAATAGGCGTATACGATCTTGGCCCCGTGACGGATGATGCCGCCGTGTTCCTGGTTGACGCCGGGCATAAAACCGGGCGAATCGGTGAAGGTGACCAGGGGGATGTTAAAGGCGTCGCAGAAGC
>CAZHBM010000388.1:0-3817 GCA_964529945.1 uncultured Anaerolineales bacterium
TTCAAACATCATTGGCTCGGGCTTTCCAATTACAGTGGGCTTGACACCCGAGCCCACCTCAATGGGGGCCACAATCGCCCCGGTACCTGGCACTAACCCCTCTTCGGTGGGGCGGGTCGGGTCCAGGTTGGTGGCCACAAACTGTGCTCCCTGACGGATCAGCAACACAGCCCGCTTGATCTTGTCATAGGTAACCCCCCAGTCGACGCTGGCGACCACAATCTCGACATCCTCGTCAGCCAGCACAAATCCGGCATCGATCATCGCTTCACGGAGCGCATCCTCGCCAAAGACGTGCACGCGAGTACCTGTGGGGTAATCCTGAGCCAGCCATTGGGCTGTGGCGGTCCCCGAGGTCAAAATCTCCTGGGGCGAAACATCGACACCCATTTTGCCCAGTTTAGCCGCATATTGCATGGGCGTGCTGGCTGAATTGTTTGTGGCCAGCATGAAGCCAATTCCTGTGCTACGGAGGAAAGTGACAAATTCCGGCAACCCAGGCACCGGCCGATCTCCCACATATAGCACACCGTCCATGTCGATGACCAGGTGCTTCACGTCGTTGAGTTGCTTCAATTTGCCCTCTATTCTATGGGCTTCGAAACGCTGTGAGTTCGTGGCTCACAGGTTTCAATGCCGGATAGATTTTTCGGTAAATCGGGAAAAGATCCGCGTAGACATCAGCAGCCTGCTGGTTTGGCTCATAGATCACGCCAGGTTTGCGCACGTGATCGAATGCATCCATCTCGTCTTTGTACAAACCGACGCCTATGCCAGCCAGCATTGCCGCGCCAAGCGGTGTGGCCTCCTCAACTTCGGGCGCTTCAATGGTTTGTCCAAACAGGCCACCCACCATATCCGCTTTGTTCTGCATCCAAAACTTGTTCTTGGTTGCGCCACCTACAACGACCAGCCGGTCGAAGGGGACCTGCAGATCACAACGCATCGTCTCCACAATGTCCACGAACTGGTAGTCCAGGCCCTCAACTACGGCACGAAGCATATCCGCCTTGGTGGCGGAGTTGCTCAAGCCCACGAATCCGCCCAGAGAAAGTGGATCGACGGTTGGGCAACCGGCGCCAGACAGGTGAGGCAGAAACATAACTCCGTGCGCCCCCACCGGCGCCGCTTCTGCTTCAGCCATCAAATAATCCCAGTCAACACCACCCTGTTCGCCTGCACGCAGTTTAGCCTCAAATCCGAATTCTTGACGGGCCCACTCCAACATGTCGGATGATACTGCGCCTCCCCAGATGGCGTAGAGGTCGCGGGCCACGTGGGCCTCGACGGTTACGCCTGCCCGCTGGGCCTCTGGTGTCAGTACCGGTTCCTTTGTCCCCGCCAACACAATTTCCCATGTCCCACTTACGTCCAAGATCACACCGGGACGGCTGGCGCCCACCGGCAGCGCGCTGCAAAGATAATCGTGTCCGCCTAGCACCACTTGCGTACCAGCCGGCAGCCCCGTGGCCATCGCCGCTGCCGGCGTGACTTCACCCAAAGGGGTGCCGCTGGGATATGCGGCAGTTAACAGATCTCCATCAATGCCTGAAAGGCCCAGCAACTCTTCCGACCAGTCGAGATTGTGCTGATCGAAGAGGAGAGTGCAAGAGGCCATGGTATAGTCAGTGGCCATCTTGCCGCAAAGCATCATATTCACAAAATCTTCGATAAGCAGCCATTTATGGCAGCGCTTGAGAATCTCCGGCTCGTGCTCAGCCATCCACAGCAGACGCAAAGCGGGGTTGAAGCGCCACAACGTGTTACCGCCAATGGCGAAGGTTTTCTCAGCTGTAATCTGTTTTGACCACCAATCGAATTGAGGTTGCGTGCGGGGACAGTGCCAGCTTATGAATGGATAAAGCCACCGGCCGTTCTCGTCCACCGGAACGCCGTCCATCCCCATACCGGTAACAGCCACACCCTTGATCCTTCGTGGATCGTCAATCTGGGCCACCGCGTCGTTCATGGCTGCCGCGCTGCCCTCCCAAATCTGGTCGGGCATCCAAACGGTCCACTCTGGATGTTTTTTGTCAGGATGATATTGTTGGGTGGGACGTGACGCTCCCGCCACGACGTTGCCAAACAGGTCGTAGATAATCGCTTTTAGCGTCGTTGACCCCAGATCAATCCCGGCTAGATAACTCATGGAGCAACCTCAATTGGGGGTACACACATACCGAAACGATACCTGTGATGCTGATAACCCCTACAGCTACAGACTCATCGGATAACTGCCGAATTGCTGCAAAGTTCTCATCAGTGCCACATAGTTTTCCGGTTTGACACCTGAATGGATGCTGTTGCTGGATGATAAGATATATCCGCCACCTGGCATCCCCTGACGCAGCGCCACCTTCGTAGCTTCGGCAGTTTCTTCCGGCGTGCCAAACGTCATCAGTCTGGCACAGTCCACATTCCCTTTCAACGCAATCTGCTGGCCGTACCTGGCCTTGACCTCGCTCAGATCCATTCCAGCCAGAGGATCAATGGGGTCCAGACAATCGATACCCGAATCGATTATCATATCAATGAGAGGCCACAGATTGCCATCAGTGTGCTTGATGACATACAGGCCGAGCTCCTTAAAACCGCGCATTACACGGCACAGGCCCGGATAAAACAGCTCGTGGAAGTGCCGGGGAGACATCAATGGACCCTGTGAACCAGCAATATCGTCGCCTGTGTAGACAATTTTTACCCCACGCCGGGCCACTTCCTTTGCCATCTTGAGGTTGATGTCCACCGACATGTCCACCAAAGCCTTCACCAGTTCCGGCTCCGTGACAACTGCCATCAACAGGTTTTCCATACCCATCAGGTAGCGCGGCAGCGAAAAGACGTCGTTCAAGTGGACGATGACCGCATAACGGTCCCCGTAAGTCGAAAGGGCATCCTCGATCAGGGTGTAGCGACCTGGCTCACACGGATCAGGTGGTGTATACCGTTCAAAGTCGGCCATGGTTTTGATTGGCGACTCGACCTCAATGCCGTGCTCTTCCTGAGTTTTTTGCCCGACATAACCCCACTCGCTTCTATAACGGCCCTCGAGTAGTGGTGTCGTTCTGAAAATCGGATCGGCCAGAACTGCATCGTGCCCCATACGTACAGCGAAATCATTCTGATCCTTACATCCAGGCAAAATCGCATCGCGGACTTTCCTGTCGATCGACCACTCAAAGTGGGGAACCCGGTCCGGTTCCTGACGCTGCAGAACCCGCAGGACGCGCTCTTTGGATGTAAGTTCAACCATGACCGATCCTTATGCGTTTGCCTGATTTCACGTTCACTACTGGCCGTAAACGTTTTTGTACAAATCGCCCGTCTCGGCCAACTGCTCACGGCTCAACAATAGGGGCTCGCCCTTCATTAGGGCCAGGTGGGTGATCTTGGCGATCTCTTCTACCTCCACCGCCATTTTGGCGGCCTGGAAGGGTGAACCCCCAATGGTAAAGACGCCGTGATTCTGCAGCAGGACCGCACGGGCCGAGCCAATGGATCGAATGATCTCGGCACCAATCTGATCACCACCGATGGCCGCATAGCCACCACAGGGGATCTCCCCGCCAAGCATTGCCGACGCAGTCAGACAACTAGGAATGGGCCGGCCCAGCGCGGCAAAGCTGGTGGCGTAGGTGGAATGTGTATGGCCTATACCCAATACGTCCGGCCGGTGGGCATAGACGTGCAGGTGTGTGGCCGTATCCACCGACGGCTTTAAATGGCCCTCGATCACCTTGCCATCCATATCCAGCACGACCATGTCGGCCGGGGCCATCTCATCATAGCTGTATCCACTGGGTTTCATAACCACCAG
>CAZHBM010000389.1:0-1370 GCA_964529945.1 uncultured Anaerolineales bacterium
ATCCGCTGTGACAAAACCTGGTACACCGCATTACCGGCATTCTCCATCAGGAGTTCTTCAACGATGCCGTATTTGTCGACCGCCGTCCCGTCCAGGTGGCGCATCTCCGAAACCGTGCACACTTTCATCGTCCACCTCGCTTAAGAAGTCTGTTATTTGGCAACAGCCCACAGCCAAAAAGAGTATAACATACACCCTGCCCGGTCACAACGTCTTTGCCAGACGGTGTGCCCCATTTTCTTGGCGGAAAGCCAGGTGAGCCGGCGACCGATCTAATCACTTTTTTTCTTGTGGATGGGGACCTTCCACCCACAAGAAATGAAGAAACCACCCGATCCTGTGTGCTTGTCAAACCGTTTTGGGACCGGCCCCTCACGAACCTACTTCGCGGCCGAGCCTTGCCCTCGTCCAATTCCTTCTGCAAAAAATTCGGGATGCACCTTTGCCGGACTGAAGGCAAAAAGCGTGCAGTCGGCCGATTTTTCGCTGGACATTTTATTCCGGCTCGTGTATTCTCAGGAGGTACGTCAAGGTGGCCAATCGTCGCTGCTGTCCGGTAAAACACTCCTATTTGCGAGAGCTTACCCCTATGACAGAACCTTTTCCGCCAGCCGATTACATTGCCACTCCCTCGGGGGTGCAAGGCATAAGCGTGTTCAAGCCGGCGCCGGCGGTCGAAGAACAACGGCCGGTAGTCGACTTCAAGTGCCCCCAATGTGGCGGGACAACGGCGTACAGCGTCGTCGATGGCGGCTTGCGCTGTACCCATTGCGGTTACTACGAAGTCTCAGACAGTGCTGTCGTCGGCAAGGGAGCCGACGAATTCGAATTCACCCTGGATACGGTCCATCGCTCCACCCAGGGCTGGGGCGTGGCCCGAATGGAACTCACCTGCCGCAACTGCGGCGCCCAGACGATTGTCGCGCCCGAGGCTCTCTCACTAAGCTGTCCGTTCTGCGGCTCAAATAAGGTAGTCCAGCAAGCAGCCCCGCAAGATACCTTACGTCCGCGCTTTCTAATCCCCTTCAAGGTCGAAGCTACCACTTGCCAACAGCTTGCCCGCGAGGCGCTAACCTCAAATTGGATGGTACCCCGCGCTCTCAAACGAGCGGGCCGTTTCGCCCCGTTTGTGGGCATCTATTTGCCCTTCTGGACTTTCGACGCCATCACGCGGGCAGCCTGGCGGGCGGAGGTGGGACACAGGGAAAGCCGCCGGCACTACTCGGGAGGTGAATGGCACACGCACACCACCACCGTCTGGAAATGGGAATCCGGCCAGGCGCAAAGAGGGATCGATGACCTGTTGATCAGTGGCAGCAGCCACGTCAGTGATCTGCTCATAGACCAGCTAAAACGTTACGATTTGCGCC
>CAZHBM010000389.1:1470-3781 GCA_964529945.1 uncultured Anaerolineales bacterium
CTGGCCGGATTTCACGCTCACGCCTACGACGTCCCGCTGGAACCGGCCTGGAGCCAGGCCCGCCAATGGATGCGCGAAGAGACGCGCAAGACCTGCCGCGACCAGGCCTCTACTTCCAGGATCCGCAACTTTTCGATGACACTAGATTATGATGCCGAGACGTGGCGTTACCTACTTCTGCCGGTCTATTTGGCCACCTACCGGTACCAGGACAAAACCTATCAAGTGTTTGTCAACGGCCAGACCGGCGACGTAGCCGGGCAACGCCCCGTCGACTGGCTCAAGGTCTGGCTGGTGGTCGCAGCCATCCTGGCCCCGGGTGTCACCCTCAGCCTGTTTGGGATCGTGGCCGTCCTTTTTGGGTTGCCCGGCCCATGTCTTGGCCTGGTTGGTCTCGGCCTGCTGATGACCGGCCTTTTTTTCGCCTACCACATTATCCGCGAGGCAATGAGCCTGGATGACATCTGACCAACCTTCTGAACCGAACCTCCAACCACAGGATAGAGCAGTCAGCACCGGCCGCCCGGCCGGGGGCTCTGCGCTGCCTACCTCTGCGCAGGAAACTGCGCCCAAATCAGAGGTGGTTTTGTGCCAGAGTTGTGACTGGAAATTCTGGGTCCGGCCGGGCACCGATCTCTCATTCTGCCCGCATTGTTTTCAGCCGGCGTTGGCTTTCCTGGAGGAGACGCCGGCAACCGGCGATGTGCCTTCCGAGTTGACCGTTCCCTTTTCTTTGCCGGCCGATGGTCTGGAAAAAGCCATACGGGCTTTTTGCCAGGGAATCCCATTTCCGCCCGAGGACTTGCAGTTCGACCGTTTGCAGCTACGACTGCAACGCCTCTTCCTGCCTGCGTGGCTGGTCGACGTCAGCGTCCGGGCCCGGTGGTGGGCGGAGGCCGGCTTCAACTACCGGGTGGTCAGTCACCGGGATCGATTCAATGACAACACAGATAGCTGGGTTTCCGAACGTCTCACGGAGGGACGGGTGCGCTGGGAGCCAAGGTTGGGCAACCTGCAGCGGACGTACCCCAACATCGCCTTGCCGGCAATCGATCTGGCAGGCGACCTGATAGCCCGGCTCTACCAACCCGACACCAGCGCGGCCCAGCCTTTCCAACCAGGCGACGTGACGGATGCGTGGTTGCGAATCCCCAACCGGCCACAGGAGGATGCCTGGCCGGACGCCGCACCCCATCTACAAGCGAATGCTGCTGAGGAATGCCGCCTGGCGGCCCAAGCGGATCAGCTGCGCGGATTCCGCTGGCAACCGGCGTACACCGGCCGCCATTGGACCCGCCTGCTGATGCCGATATACACCACGTGCTACTACGATGATGATGGCCAGCCTTGTTCGGTGTTTATCGACGGCCAATCGGGCGAGCCTGTTGGCAGGCGGCGCGCCTCCCAAAAAAGAGCGCTGCGGCTGTCGGCCGGGCTGACAATTGCCGGCGCCGGCCTGGTATTCATCGGTCTTCTGATGGCAGTGGCCCACAAGTTGGCCGAATGGCTGTTGGTTTCGGGCGTTGCCCTGTCAATCATCGGCCTGTTTGTTATGCTCGGCGCGCTGTTTCCGTTGGCTGCGGTATGGCACTTCAACCGGAGACAAAGCGGTCCAACCAACCGAATACTCGGCGTGTCCCAAGACGACCTCATACCAGACGTACACGAAGAGAGGCCAAAATGACGCAAAAGACAATGACCATCGAAGAAGCAATTGAAGAAATCGGGATGGGCCGCTTTCAACGTAAACTACTGATCATATGTGGCACCGGCTGGGCGGCGGATGCTATGGAAGTCATCATCATCGCATTCGTGCTGCCGGCCGTTATTCGACAATGGCAGTTATCTTCGGCCAAAGCCGGCTTAATCGGAACGGCCGTTTTCCTGGGCATGTTGGTTGGGGCCTGGTTCTGGGGTACTATTTCCGATCGGGTAGGTCGGAAGCTGGGCTTTCAGCTAACCGTTTTGATAGATTCTGTGTTCGGCTTCCTGTCGGCGCTGTCGCCCAGTTACATCTGGCTGGTGGTGTTGCGCGCCATCACCGGCTTCGGCGTGGGCGGCACGCTTCCGGTAGACTATTCCATCTTCTCCGAATACCTGCCCAAGCGAAATCGGGGACGATTCCTGGTTCTTCTGGAGAGCTTCTGGGCGGTCGGCACCATCGTGGCAGCCGGTCTGGCCTGGCTGCTCATCCCGCAACTGCCTGACGTCGGTTGGCGGGTGTTGTTGGCCGTATCGGCCGTGCCGGGCGTCATTATCTTTTTCATCCGGCGCTATGTTCCCGAGTCACCCCGTTTCCTGTTGATCGAGG
>CAZHBM010000390.1:0-3773 GCA_964529945.1 uncultured Anaerolineales bacterium
TCCCGAGTCGTTCAACATCCCCGGACGCTGCATCATGCCCTGGCCCTGGCTGCGGCCCTGGTTCCAGTTCTGGTTCTGTTGACTGAAGCGCGGGCCGGTTTGGCCGTCGTACATCGGGCAGGTGCCGTCACAGACACCGTTGTTGTAGCCGTAGCCCTGTTGGTTGAAGCGCGGGCCGAGTTGGCCGTCGTACATTGGGCAGGTGCCGTCACAGACACCGTTGTTGTAGCCGTAACCGCCGCCCACGGCCTGGCCGTTGCCGCGTCCCTGAGCCAGGGCAAGCGGCGAACCACTGTAATTGTCCACCAGGCTGTAAACGCCGAAAACCAGCACGCTCAGCAGTACCGCAGCGCCTATACCATACAACACTTTCTTTATCATCGAAAAACCTCCTCTTGGTTCTTTTTGCTTCCTAGAATTTTTCTGGTCGGTTGACCATCGTTATGCTGACAGTATAGGCAAACATTGTGAAGAAAGGTTGAATTAGTTATGGGCTTACCTTGAAGACGGGGCGCCGGGCCGGCGCATTTGGGCAGCATCTCTGTTGCGCTTATAATGGAAACGACACCGGCTCAACGGCGTCTCGTTCGTTGTTCTGGAGGAATGTCTATGCCAGTCAAGACCAATGTAAAGGCCGGTCACAGCTATCACAACCCGTGGTTCGACGTCACTCCCGGCCCCGGCGGCGGGTCGGCGCAGAGTGTCACCCTGTATGTACCGCTGCTGCCGCACCATCTGGACACCGTTTTCGAATCGGTTGAGGGCTGGCAGTGGTAGCCTGAGGCCGGGCCGACAAACGGTCTGGCCACCCAACTTCGCTCCAAGGGGACGCTTCTTATGGCCAAGCGCAGCTACATCCTGGCTCACGACCTGGGTACCACCGGCAACAAGGCGACCCTGTTCGACGCCAACGCCACACCGGTGGCGGCGACCTTCTTCAGCTACCCGACCGATTATCCGCGCCCCAATCGGGCCGAGCAAAACCCGGTCGACTGGCGGCGGGCCGTGTGCGATTGCACCCGCATCCTGCTGGAGCAAGCCCGCGTCGATGCCGGCGACATCAGCGTGGTGTCCTTTAGCGGTCATATGCAAGCGGCGCTGCTGGTGGATCGCCACGGCGAGCCACTGCACCCGGCCATTATCTGGGCCGACCAGCGCGCCACTGCCGAATCCGATTATATCGCTGCCTGCTGCGGGGCTGAGAGCGTCTATTTGCTGACCGGCAGCCGCGTCAGCCCGGCTTATACCACCGCCAAGTTGCTGTGGCTGAAAGAACATTTCCCCGATCGTTACCGCCGCGCTTACCGCGCGTTGCAGCCCAAGGACTACGCCGCCTACCTGCTGACCGGCGCCTGGGTGACCGATTATTCAGATGCCTCGGGGACTCAGGCCATGGATCTGCGCCGGCGGACCTGGGCGACCGATTTCCTGTCGTCTGTCGGCTTGGAACCCGAGTTGTTCCCCGAGCTGCACGCCGCCAGTGACGTGATCGGGCAGGTGTCGCCGGCGGCGGCCATAGCCACGGGTTTGAAAGCCGGCACGCCGGTGGTCATCGGCGGCGGCGACGGTGCCTGCGCCACGGTCGGTGCCGGGGCGGTTGCCGAGGGCGACGCCTATACCTACGTCGGTTCCTCGGCCTGGATCGGCATGAGCACCCGCCAGCCGGTCTTCGACCCGCAGCAACGTACCATCACCTTCGCCCACCTCGACCCCGAGTTGTATTTCCCGCTGGGCAACATGCAGGCCGCCGGCGGCGCTTACAGCTGGCTGGAAAGCCTCTGGCACCGGCCGGAGGAGGCGCCACCACTGTTCGTGGCGATGGACGAGGCGGCGGCAAAGGTCTCGCCCGGCGCCGGCGGATTGCTGTTTCTGCCGCATCTGTTGGGCGAACGCAGCCCTTACTGGAATCCGGCCGCCCGCGGGGCTTTCGTCGGCCTGGCTATGCCCCACGGCCGGGCGGAGATGAACCGGGCGGTATTGGAAGGTGTGGCCTTCACCCTGCGGCTGATCCTGGATACGCTGCAGGGCCAGGGCGTGAACTTGCCGGCTATGCGCCTGATCGGCGGCGGCGCCCGCAGCCGGCTGTGGCGTCAGATTCTGGCCGACGTCTACCGGCTGCCGATTTTGCTGCCCAGCCTGACTGCCGAGGCCACTTCCCTGGGGGCGGCCATCGCCGGCGGCGTCGGTATCGGCCTGTTTCCCGATTTTGGTGTGGTGCGGCGACTGGTGCCGGCCAACCCGGCCGAGCAACCTGATCCGCAGCGGGCCGAGCGTTATGAAGCGCTGTACGCGCTTTTCCGGCGCAGCTACACTGCCCTGGAGCCGATTTTCGCCGACCTGGCGGTGTTGGCCGAGGAGGATTAGACCAATGGCCAGGCCAGGCCGATAATAGTTGCGTGCCGGTTCGATTGGGTCTGGAGAACAAAACCATATAGACAAAGCGGTTTACCGGGAGGTGAAAATGAAACGTCAAGAAACCCTGATTCACCTGGATGCACGCGTCTTCGACGAGCGCGAGAGGCCGCTGCTTGATTTTGGCGAGCTGTCGGCCAGCACTTTTCGCTTCGACAGCGGCGTAGCCGGCTTGCGTTTGAAGAACCTGCGCGACGAGCTGGTACTGTTGCCCTTCCAGGGGCAACAGATATGGTCGGCCACTTTGGGCGGCCGCGAGCTGACCATGCGTTCCATGTTTCCGCAACCGCGGCCAACGCGCGAGTACCTGCAGACTTACGGCGGCTTCCTGTTGCACTGCGGCATGACCGCTATGGGTGTCCCGTCGTCCGAGGACAACCACCCGCCCCACGGCGAAATACCCAACGCTCCTTATGACCAGGCCTATTTGTTGCTGGATGAGGATGAGATGGGCCGCTACCTGGCTCTGGGCGGCGCCTACGTTTACACGGTGGCCTTCAATCACAACTACCTGGCCGAGCCGCTGGTCAAGCTGTACGCCGATTCCAACCTGGTGCGCGTGTCGATGACGGTGACCAACCTCAAGAACACGCCCCAGGAGCTGATGTACCTGGCGCACATCAATTTCCGCCCGGTGGACAACGCTCGGCTGGTCTACAGCGCCGAGTGCACGCCCGAGCACGTGCGCGTGCGCAAGAGCATCCCCTCGCACGTTCACCCCGGCCCCGAGTACGCCGCCTTCCTGAAGGCGCTGGAGAAGGAACCGCAATTGCACCACGTCCTGCGGCCGGGTATGGCCTTCGACCCCGAGGTGGTGTTCAGCATCGATTACAGCGCCGACGCCGACGGCTGGGCGCACAGCATGCAGGTCCACCCCGACGGTCAGGCCGACTACGTGCGTCACCGGCCCGACCAGTTGAAGATCGGCGTGCGCTGGATTTGCCGCACGCCCGACCAGGACGCGCTGGGCCTGGTGTTGCCGGCCACGGCCGAACCGGAAGGTTACACCGCCGAGAAGGCCAAGGGCAACCTGCAGCTGATTCCGCCCCGCGGCAGCTTCCACTGCGACTACGACATCGGCGTGTTGTCGCCGGCCGAGGCCGAGGCGATGGAGAAGAAGATTCAGGCCATTCTGGTCGCCTAGCCGGCCGGCCAGGACCCGATGCCCGACTCGAACTGTTCCGGCGGATGATTGCCTGTTTGCCTGCGTTTGGCCATTGAACAACCAGGGCGCTTCCCGAAGCGCCCTTACATCACGCTCCTTGGTTACCCCCTGGACCTGTCCACCCAAAATACCTTGACAGGAAGGGGCTTGTACGGCATAGTGTATATAGATTCAAGTAGAAACAACGAAGACACAT
>CAZHBM010000391.1:0-3759 GCA_964529945.1 uncultured Anaerolineales bacterium
GGATTTATTCATGCCCCAGTCATCGTGAATGACGATGGCGTCGACCCCGGCTTCGACCATGTGCAGGGCAAGCTGGGTGTTCCAGCGGCCCATCTGGCGCAGCATATCGTGTAGCAGTTGTGGATCATCGTAAATCCACATACTCATGTTGACCAACCCGGCCAACATCCAGGCCGCGGAGAAGGGGCCGCGCACACCGCCCACGACCGCCAGCTCGCCGGCGGCCAGCTCGACCGTCCGGCGCGCCTGTTGGAAACGTTCGGGCAGGTCAGGATCGGGAATCTCGATCTTGCGCCAGTCTTCGCGATTGTTGACAACGTCACCCTCACTCCACGCAGCCGGCCAAGATTGCTCGCCGGTACCGTACCAGGTGCCCCACTCGTCCTGATAACGTTTGCCGTGGAGCTGAATGGTGGCCAGCGCCAGGAAGCCCAATGGAGCCGTCCACACCATGTCGATACCGGTTGCCCGGGACATAGCGACTTCGTCATCTGCGTTGTGGTACGGGCTGCGTGGTTCTCCGAGCACTTCTTTGATAAAGGGTAGACCCCAGTGGTATTCAAACAATGGCACGCGGTCAGGCACGCCGCCCGTCAGGGCTGTCATAAACCGCTCGCGGCCGGTCAGTTGGCGTTCGGGCTGCATCAAGCACTCCTTGACCTGGGAAAAACTGAAACCTGAAACAGATTTGGCGACTGCCTGGATCGTGCGGCTGGTGTCGCACAACGGCGCCGGGCAGCGCCGGCACTCAAATCATAAAGGTTTTTTGGCCCATAGGAAAGTCATCTGGCCAGGGGGAAGGCATCCCTTCCCCCTGGTGCAAAGGTCAATCGGACTATTGGGCCCACTTGCGGAAATTCTCAACCGCGTCCGGGTTTTGATCGCGCCACTTGGCGCACACGTCCTCGGCGAGCTGGCCCAATTCCTCAGGCGTCTTGTCGCCGCCGAACAGGTATTGGGCACCGGTCATATTAGCTTCGGCGTCCATCATGCTGGGAATGAAGTCTTCCATCAGCGGGCCGGGGATGGTCGTGTACCACTCAAACAGCTGCCGGATCGGCTCTTGCTCGATCAGGCTGGGGTCGAAGCGGTCGTCGGCGGGAAGAACACCGGTTGCCTGGTACCAGGCATTGACACGTTCCGGAGTGTGCATGAACATAAGAAAGTCGGCCGCTTCCTGCTTGTACGGTGACCAGGAAGTGACAACCAGGCCCTGGGCGCTCATCGCGTGGGTGCTTGCCAGGGCGCCATCGGCGAACCTCGGCATTTGCATCACTCCGATCTTGTCCCATCCCATTGTGTCGGCCCAGCCAGACAGGAAAGTGGCGTTGCCGAATACCATGGCGGCCTCTTCACGTACGAAGCGGTCCATACCCTGTTGGTAGTCGAGGGACAACACGTCGTCGTTCCAGCAACCTGCGTCGACGCTTTCCTTGAGACTTGACCACCACATCGTATATTCGGGGTCGGTGAATTTGCCGTCACCTTCGCCGGCAACTGCCTGCATGATGGGTTGTGCCGAATCCCAAGGTTGGCGGGCCATTAACGTAAACAGCCAGCCGCCCCACCAGGCATCCTTGAGGCCGCCCGACATAGGAATGACGCCGATGTCGTTGAGCTTGCCACAGGCACTGATCAATTCGTCCCACGTCTCGGGGGGCTTGTCGATGCCGGCCTGTTCGAACATGCTCGGATTGTAGACTACCAGGTTGTCCACCATGTAGAAGGGGACCGACCAAACCTGACCGTCGTAATTTCGCTCGACGTCGTCGATCAAGATGTAGTGCGAGCGTTCTTCTTGCGGAATCAGGTCGTCAAGCGGAGCGATGCCGCCACCCCATACATATTCCATTGTGTACATACCGCCCCAGACGTACTGGATGTCGGGTCCTTGTTGTGCGGCGATAGCTGATTGGAAGGCGGGCAGCAGGCTGTCGGTCGACTGCAGGACAGTCTCAACCGTCACATTAGGATGGGCTTCCTGATACATCGCTACCGTCTCGTCTAGCCAGGCCTGGGCGCCGGGGGCTTCTTGCTCGCCCCACCACCACATAACCAGGTTTACCGGCTCGGCGGCTGCCGGCGCTTCGGTGGCTGCTTCAGTTGCAGCCGGTGCCTCAGTGGCAGTGGGCGCTTCGGTCGGCGCCGCTTCAGTAGGCGCTGCCTCTGTCATTGCAGGCTCGGGTGTGGCGGTTGGCTGTGGCGCTTCAGTAGCTGCCGGGGAGCAGGCAGCTACCAGAATGCCTAAGAGGGCCACTACGGCCAAAAATCGCGACGTCGTTTTCATTGGTTTCCTTCTCCTTCGCTTGCGGCTGAAGTCAAAAAAGGCAAAATGGTCGGCATTGTTGTGTCACAAATGTCTGTCTGCAAACCCTCCTCTCTTCTTGTGCCCTGGAAAATCATTGCCAGGTGGTGAGGTCGCCTATTCCGTTCTTGAATCCATCTTGCAGGGCTATTCGCAGTTCATCGTCGAAGCGGCTGATATCGTGCCGCATCGCCTCGCGTGCCGCGGCCACATCGCGCCGTTGGATGGCTTGTGCCAGGGCACGGTGGTGAATGTCTCGGTCGGGCAGGTGGCTGCGGCTGGCCATCATCTTGGCGAATCTGAACACGTGGTTCATTGTCCGCAGCATGTGGACGAGCAATACGTTGTAACTGGCCTTCCATACCTGGCGGTGGAGTTCATCTTCCAGTTCATAATAGGCAACCGGGTCTCCCGAATTGGAGATCAACCGGTCGCATACGTCCACCAGCCGGGCGATGTCCTCTTCCGACGCCTTCTCGGCGGCGACACCCGCAGCTTCAACTTCCAGTATCTTGCGGATTTCCACCAGGTCGTGGGCCAGGGGGCCTAACTTACCGGCTTCGAAGAGACTCAACAGGATGTCCGTGTCCAAGGGGTCCCACTGTTCGATGGGATTGACGGTCGCCTGGCGACCCTGCCGCACATCCAGAACACCTTTGGCGTTCAGAATCTGGATGGCTTCGTGCACCACGACCCGACTGACACCATATTCGGCAGCCAGATCATTTTCGGGGGGGAGAGCGGAACCGGCAGGATAGTCCTCACTGACGATAGCCAAGAGGCACTGCCGTGAAACCTCTTGTGCCAGGCGTTTAGGCATCACTTTGCCCAAATTAGAATCTCCTATGAAACAGAATCAATCCACGTGTGCATTGAGTGGCGAATTCGTACTGTCGATGACAGCAGATTGCCAGACTAAACGTCAGGATCGTTAGTCAAGGGGTAGGCTCGATAGACTTAAGCAGAACACACGTGTCCAAAACAATAGGTTCTATTATGAGGAAGATAAGCGGCCAGGTTCGATATCACGAAACTTATCATATAAGTATCGTTGCGGTATAGTATCGCATGACTATTGTCAATTGTCAAGGGTTTTTTGCATAGATTCGGGTAAATTCGAGCGCAGTCTGGCATTCTGGCGGCAGGCTATCCGCAGGAAAACGTGATGCGAGACTCACGCACGTAGTGGTGAGGTGTGCCGGGGCAACGGCCGGGGCGACCGGTGACGCAGAAAAGGGGGAACAGTACGATTTTCGGCGTCACCGGCTGGTTACTCACTCAGACAACCTAGGGTTCGACAACCACCTTGAGCGCCGTCTGGCTTTCGGCGGTGGCAAAGGCCTCAATCACCTCACGCAGCGGATAACGTTTACTGACCAACGGCGCCAGGTCGAGACGGCCGGCATTTAGGATGGCGGCTGCCCGTTGGCAGTCACCGCTGCTGCAGGCAGTGG
>CAZHBM010000392.1:0-3751 GCA_964529945.1 uncultured Anaerolineales bacterium
GCTCAACGGCGACATCACCGAGCCGGGCCACAACGGCTTCGAGGATGCGGCGATTGAAGCCTGACATATTGCCTCTGGCGGCGGCAATGTCGACCGGGGTCTCAAACAGACGCCCGTTACCCGAGGCAAACACCGCGCCGCTCAGAGACTCTCCCGGCGCCAGGGACAAACTTTCAAAGGCAGTCATATCGTAACCATAGGCGGCCTTGACTTTGAGGGTACCTGTCTGCGGGTCGTGGAGCAGAAAGAAACCGCTTTCGGCCGCATCCCATCTTTCGATGAGGCACGAAAGACACTTGGACAACATCGACGGTGGGCTGTGCCGTGTGGCGAGAATCTGGGAAATCTCGAACAGAATGTTTAACTCGCGGTCTGAATTTGTGGTCTGCATGGCCTGTCACGGAATGCCTGTGTCTCGGGCCGGGCAATCCAGCCGGCGAAAGACAGCAAGGTCTCCAAAAAGTAGAATTTGATGCCGATGAAAATATAGTATCCGCAGCTCAATCTTTGGACAAATTGTCACCCATGGTATGGGTGGAAGGACGGTCGCGGCCGGCGTATTGAAGGTGCCGTCTGCGGCAGATTCAGTCTCCACAACGAACAGCCGGCGTTGGTGTCAATGGGCTTGTATGCTATAATATCAGGATGGTGTTGCTGGTAGATGGACATAATCTAATTGGGCAATCGTCCGATTTGGCCCTGGGTGACATAGAGAGCGAGCAGGAACTGCTGCGGCGCCTCCAGCGCTATCAGGCTCGTACCGGAGGGCGGGTGACCGTCTACTTCGATCCCGGTCAGGAGTTCCATTTGGCTGCGCGCGAGATGGTGGGCGCTGTCGAAGTGCATCGGGCCGGCAGTGGCACCAGCGCCGACGATCTCATCATTCGGGATGTCCGGCAGCACGGCAACCCTGCCCAGCTGAACGTGGTCACTTCCGACCGGGACATCCGTATTGCCGTGACGGCATTTGGCGCTCAAGTGATCGACTCGACGACGTTCGCCAACCAGCTCGAGCACGGCTCCAGGCAAGGGCGCCGTCGCCGGCGGCGACCGCGCCTGTCAACCGATCCCAGTGCCAAAGGCCTGTCGAAGAAGCAGGTTGAGGAATGGCTGGCCGTTTTTGGGCGCTCGGACAGGGACTAGTATTATCCAGCACTATTGAAGGAGCTTCCATCTCGTGAGTAATTCGAAATCTATCCGGTTTCTTTATCTTGGTGTTTTCACCATCAGCATGGCCGCGTTGACGCTGGAAATCGGGCTTACCCGTATCTTTTCCGTTTCTCTGTGGTATCACCTGGCCTTTATGGTCATCAGTACGGCGCTGTTGGGGTATGGCGCCAGCGGAGCCTATCTGACCGTGCGCCGGCAGTCGGGCAAAGACAACCCGGAACGAGATCTCGTCCTCTTTGCAGGGTTGACGGCCATCAGCATGGTGATATCTTTCGCCATCATGACTCGCGTGCCTTTGGATCCCCTGGCGCCCGTTTTGCCCGGTCTGGACGATGCTCAACGCGGGTGGGAAACCGCCAAGCTAATTCTGTTGTTGCTGGTGGACTACATCCTGGTCGTTGTCCCATTCTTCTTCGCCGGGCTGACCTTGGGCGGCGCCTTGTCGAGCGTAGCCAAACGGATCACCACCCTCTATTTCGCCGACCTTGTTGGTGGCGGGCTGGGATGTCTGCTGGTGGTAGGCGCGCTTTGGGTGCTTCCCGGCCAGGGCGTGGTGTTGTTGGCCGCCGGTCTGGCGGCCTTGTCCACACTGTTTTTCAGTTTGCGTGCGCGTGGCCGGGCGGGCGAGGAGAGCGCGACCGGCGAATCGACTGCGCCTGCGACGCCAAGCAGCCGGCGCGGCCGGCTGGTGCCGGTCCTGGCCGTTGTGGGGGCGGTTCTTCTGTTCGCTTTGTCGCCCATCGCCGACAAATTCCTGCCCCTGTACATCCCGCCCAGCAAACCGCTTTACCAGGCCAACGACCCAAGTATCGACCTGGTCTATACTGGCTATACGCCGTTCGCGCGTGTTGACGTTCTGTATCAAAAGGGGGCCAGTTTGGGGGCCTGGGGGCTCAGCTCGGAGTGTTCGGCGCCGCCGTCTCCCGAGCAGATGTTCATCACCATTGACGCAGCGGCCATCACGGCCATCACGCACTTCAACGGCGATTTGGACAGCATCGGTTTTGTAAATTGCGCCCCGAGCAGCCTGGCCTACCGCGTGCGGACGCAGCCGCTGAACAGCGCCTTGATCATCGGGCCGGGCGGCGGCATCGACGTATTGACGGCTTTGTACAACGGGGTCAAACACATCGTGGGCGCTGAGATTAATCCGCGCATTGTCGACCTGGTGGCCGACGACGCGCTCTTCAAGGATTACGCCGGCGGCCTGTACACGGATTATCCCAATATCCAGGTGCAACTGGCCGAAGGGCGCAACTTCGTCTCCCGCTCCAAAGAAAAATTCGACTTGATCCAATTCTCTCAGGTGGACACCTGGGCTGCCGCCTCGTCGGGCGCCTACAGCCTGAGCGAGAATTTCCTATATACTACCGAAGCCTTCCTGGACTACTACGATCACCTGACCGACGACGGCCTGCTGACGGTCGGACGGTGGTACTTTGACCCACCGCAACAAGCCTTCCGGCTGGTGACCATCGGCACGACGGCGCTGGAGCAGCGCGGTGTGGGCGACCCGTCCAAGCATTTCATCGTGGTCCGTGCCGGGGATACGTCCACCTTCATTATGAAAAAGACGCCCTTCACCGGTGAGGAGATCAATCACATGTACCAGGTGGTGGAGGGTTTGGGCTTCACGATGCTATATGCACCGGATATGAAAGACAGCGACAACTGGTTTGTGCGCTTCTTCACCGCCCCGGACCGCGCCGAGTTCTATCGCAAGTACCCGCTGGACGTGACGCCAACGTCTGACGACCGCCCGTTCTTTTTCGAGTATTATGGCTGGAGCAACCTGGGCGACTTCCGGTCGGGCAAGGCGACGTTGGTCATATTGCTGGCCGAAGCGATTGCGTTGGCGGCTGCCTTCATTCTGTGGCCGTTGTGGCGTTTCAGCCGGCGCGGTCTGACGACCCGGGGTGCCCGCCGTTTCTTGATTTACTTTGCGGCGCTGGGCGTCGGTTTCATCCTGATCGAGATCGGCCTGATGCAGCGTTTCATTCTATTCCTGGGACAGCCGACCTATTCCACGTCGGTTGTATTGTTCAGCATCCTGGCCTTCTCGGGCATTGGCAGTTTCTGGTCGGGGCGGCTATTGGGTGATGGAGACCCAAGGCGGGTGCAGCGCAGGGTCATCCCGTTGCTGGCCGTTTTGGCAGTGATCTACATCTTTCTGTTGCCACCGCTTTTCCGCAACTTCATCTCGTTGGAGCTCAGTTGGCGGGTGATTATCTCGATAGTCTTCCTGGCGCCCTTGGGCTTGCTGATGGGGATGCCCTTCCCTATGGGCATTCGTTTGGTGGACAACGTCAACCCTTCGTTGGTCCCCTGGGCCTGGGGTGTCAATGGATTCGGCTCGGTGATCGGCTCCATTCTGGCGGTGATGATTGCCCAGAGCTACGGCTTTTCAATTGCGATCGCGCTGGCGGTGGTGGTCTACCTGCTGGGGCTCGGGGCAGCTCTCAGCCTGGGACGGCTGGGGGATCCAAGCGCCGAAGCGGGCGCAGCCGGCTAGAAGGCCGGACACTGACGACAGGTTCGGAGAGGATTCTTCATGGGTATAAGTAGCTGGTATCGACAACTG
>CAZHBM010000393.1:0-3737 GCA_964529945.1 uncultured Anaerolineales bacterium
AACCGGCTGGTCCCCGGCGTACTGGCGTACGGCCTGGGCCACCAATTCGTCTTCCGGCTGTGGAGGCAGACTGGCATCGACAATAAACAGGATGATGTCGGCATCGGCAATTGTGCGCACTGCCGTCTGCACCATCACTTCTCCCAGTTTGTGCAGAGCGCGATGGATGCCCGGCGTATCCACGAAAATTATCTGAGCTTGGTCCAGAGTCAAAATCCCCAGCAGGCGATTGCGCGTTGTCTGCGGCTTGGGGCTGACGATGGCGATCTTTTGCCCCAGCAATGCATTCATCAGCGTGCTTTTGCCCACGTTGGGCCGGCCCAGGACGGCTACGAAGCCCGATCTAAAATCCTCCGGCAACTGGCCGTCCTCAAACAACAGTGCCTCATTTTCGCTCATCTGTCTTTTTACACTCCCCATACGTATGATCTGAAGTATAACACGAATCAAGGGTCGCAGAAAAGTGGGGAAATGGTTCTACCTGGACCGGGCGCGGAAGTTAGTGGATGCCCCAGATTTTTGCAGGAGGAATTGGACCGAACCAAGGTCTGGCTGCGAAGTAGGTTCGCGAGAGACCGTTCACACAATGTATTGAGAAGCGCATAGGATCAAGTAGTATGAAGAGATTAAGCCGGCCGCCCCCGGCCCTTTTGGCCGTCTACAGAGAAAATGTGACACCCCCGGAAGTTAAAAAATCTTGCGTGCAGGGCGTACTTGTGGTAATATGTCGGAATGTACAAAAGTTCGTTTCACGGCTGAGGAGATGTGACCCTTGTTGAAAGTAAACACTGAACCACCTGAGAATTGTGAAGTATCGATGACGGTTGAGGTGGACGACCAGCAGGCCGATAAGTTGCTCAAGGCGGCGGCCAAGCGTATCGCGCGCCAGATCCAAATCCGCGGTTTCAGGCCGGGCAAGGCGCCCTACAATGTCGTGCTCCGCCTGGTCGGGGAAGACGCCATCAGGGAAGAAGCGGTCCAGGATCTGAGCCAGGCTGTCTTTGCAGACGCTCTGAAAGAAGCTGATCTGGAACCGGCGGCGCCGGCGTCGATGGAAGACATCAGCTGGTCTCCCCTGGTAATGAAAGTCCGCGTTCCTGTCGATCCGATTATCGATCTGGGGGACTATCGTTCGTTGCGGCTGGAGCACGAGCCGGTCGAGGTCACCGATGCCGAGGTTGATGAAGCCCTGACGCACCTGCAGGAAGAGTATGCCTCCTGGGATGAGGTCGAACGGGGTGCCGAGTTGGGCGATCGCTTGACCATGGACGTCAAGGAAGAGGTTGACGGCGAGGTCATTAACGACAGCCAGGATGTTGAGTTCCTGTTGACTTTGCCCGATGACGAGGAGTCCGAGGGCGATGAAGACGTAGAGGATGACCGGCCTGACCTGGTAACGCCATTGTTGGGTGTCGAGGCGGGCGAAGAGCGGGACTTCATCGTCAAATATCCCAAAGATTTTTCGCACGAACAATATGCCGGCAAAGAGGTTGCACTGTCGGTGACGGTGCACAAGGTAGAGAAAAAGACCGTCTACCCGCTGGACGATGATTTGGCCCAGATGGTGGGCGATTACGACACCCTGGAGCAACTGAGAGCGAAATTGGCCGAGGACCTGCGTGTGCAAAAGCAACAGCAGGCCGACAATGAACTGGCCGATCAAGCGATTGAAAAGATCATCGAAAACGCTAACCGGTTGGAATGGCACGTGTCGCTGGAAGACTCGGCCATTGACCGCACCATGCAGGATCAAGACAGTCGACTGCAGCAGAATGGCTTGAGCTTGGATGCCTACCTGGACACACAGAAGAAGACTCGTGACGAATGGCGCGAAGAATTGCGCGACGACGTCCGGGAACAACTGAAACATACCTTAGTGGTCGATGAGTTGGCCAAGCTGGAAGAACTGTCGCTGGAGAGCCAGGAGTTGTTGGAGCGCATCAATGCGCTTAGCAGCATGGCCGGCGAACACAGCGACGAAATGCGCCAGATGTTGATGTCCGGCGGCAACGTTAACCGTATGGCCAACGACCTGATGGTCGGCAAGGTGCGCGCCCGGTTGGCACAGATCGTCAAGGGAGAGGCCGAAACCGAGACAGATTCGGCCGAGGCCGAAGATTCATCCGACTCGCCGGCGGAGACGGAACCCGAAGAGACGGAGCGTGAGGCGGAGACCGAGCCAACGGCAGAGTGACTCCGGCCACTTTATGTAGTATAATAACAGGCGAACGGCAACAGGCTGGCGGATGCCCTGACAGGGGGAATCAACAGTCTGTTGTTTTCAGAGTGCCTTTCAGAGTTGTGGATTTCCGTAGTCTTATATTTTGGTATAATAGGTTGTGGGTTAGTCGAAGGAGAAGATTAGAATGGAATCGCGTGATCCAAGTGCGCTAATTCCGATGGTCATTGAGAGCACCGGACGTGGCGAAAGAGCTTACGACATATATTCGTTGCTGTTGAAGGAACGTATAGTTTTTTTGGGAACGGCGATCAACGATCAGATAGCCAATCTGATCGTCGCTCAGCTTCTGTTTCTGGATCGTGAGGATCCGGAGAAGGAAATTTCCCTGTACATCAATTCCCCGGGCGGCGTCATTTATCATGGCCTGGCCATTTATGATACCATGCAGCAAGTGCGGGCACCGGTCAGCACCATTGCGGTGGGCGTGACTGCCAGTATGGGAACCATGTTGCTGGCTGCCGGTGGTAAAGGTCGGCGCTATGCGTTGCCCCACGCTACCATACATATGCACCCGGCCGGCGGCGGTGCCCAGGGGTACGCTCCCGACGTGGAAATTCAGTACAAGGAACTGCAGCGCGTTCAGGACCTTCTGCACCAGTTGCTGGCAAAACATACCGGCCAGACGGTGAAGAAGATTGCCGAAGATTTTGAGCGTGACCGCTGGATGACCGCAGACGAGGCCGTCAAATACGGACTTATTGACGAAGTCTTGAAGGATGAGGAGGGCACCAAGCCGGATGGCGACGACTAGGTTCTCTGACGAGTTGCAGATCTGTTCCTTTTGCAGGCGCACAGAAGACGAGGTGGTCCGGTTGATCGCCGGGCCCGATCACGTCTTCATCTGCAACGATTGTGTGGACCTATGCAAGAGCATCCTCGATCAGGATTTGCGTGTGCCGGAGGAGCCGGTCGCGATTACCCTGGAGCGGATGCTGTCGCCGAAAGAGATCTACCAGAAGCTGAATAGCTGGGTGGTGGGTCAGGATAGGGCCAAGAAGACGCTGTCGGTGGCTGTGTATAACCATTACAAGCGTATTCGAGCCGACCAGGAGGAGCACGACGATGTGGCTATGCAGAAGAGTAACATTCTGCTGGTGGGCCCCACCGGTTGTGGCAAGACCTTGTTGGCCGAGACTTTGGCCCGCATCCTGAAGGTGCCCTTCTGTATCGCCGACGCAACCTCCTTGACCGAAGCCGGCTACGTGGGCGAGGACGTCGAGAATATCCTGCTGCGCCTGATCCAGAACGCCGACTTCGACATCGAACGAGCCGAACAGGGCATCATCTACATTGATGAGATTGACAAGATCAGCCGTAAATCCGGCGATAATCCATCGATTACGCGGGACGTGTCGGGGGAGGGCGTGCAACAGGCGCTGCTCAAGATCATGGAAGGCGCGCTGGCCAACGTGCCACCTCAGGGTGGCCGAAAGCACCCCCACCAGGATTTCATCCAGATAGATACAACCAACATCCTGTTCATTTGCGGCGGCGC
>CAZHBM010000394.1:0-3732 GCA_964529945.1 uncultured Anaerolineales bacterium
ATCACTGTGGCTACTATGCATCGTGCCAAAGGGCTGGAATGGGATCGGGTGTATCTGACGTCGGTCAACAATTATGATTTCCCCATGGGTGAAGAGGGGGATACATTCATCGGTGAAAAGTGGTTTGTGCAGGAGCGGCTAGACCTGACTGCGGAGACACAGGCTCAATTGCAGATGTTGATGACGGACGAGGTGCCGCCCGATTATCGAATAGGGACGGCCACGCTGACTGCCCGCGGTGAGTACGTCGCCGAACGGCTGCGCCTGTTCTACGTCGGCATTACCAGGGCCAAGAAAGATCTGATTGTCACCTGGAATCGGGGAAGGTTTGCGGACACTGCTGGCAGCCTGCCGGGTGTGACCGAAGCCCATCAAGCGGCTGCTTTCAAGGAACTGTCTACCTGGTGGTCGGCGGCCGGTGAGACAGAATCCGGCGCCTGAGTACAATCGCTTGACGTTTCCCGGGCTTTGCCATAAGATGCGAAATGGACAGTTGTTAGCGAGTCCGGTCCATAGAGGGCCGGCGACATCGTTGGTAGCCTGTGGACAACCACAGATAGAAAGCAAAAAAGGCAGGGATATATCGGAATACAAATACAACCAACCGGCGGCTACGACGTGTCGGCCAGGAGAGAACGGGGTTTTTTGGTTGGCGTGGAACTGAAGACCAGGCAGGCTGTGCGTGATAACCAGCCCTTGTTCAGTGTTGAAGACTCGCTGGAGGAACTGGCGGCTCTGGCCGATACGGCCGGCATAGACGTTCAGGGGGCAACCTATCAGCGATTGGACAGCATCAGGCCCTCGACCTACATTGGCAAGGGCAAATTGGAGGAGTTGCAGGCGTATCGAGACGAACTCGATATCGACGTGTTCATTTTCGACGATGAGTTGTCGCCAGGACAGCAGAGAGAATTGGAGCGCACCCTCGATCGCAAGGTCATTGACCGGACTGTTCTCATTCTGGACGTATTTGCCCAGCACGCGCAGACTCGAGAGGGAAAACTGCAGGTTGAGCTGGCCCAATACGAATACCGGCTGCCACGCCTGACGCGTATGTGGACTCACCTGGCACGGCAGGCAGGTGGGCGCGCCGGCGGCGCCACCGGCGGTGTGGGACTGCGTGGCCCCGGTGAGACCCAGTTGGAGACCGACCGGCGCCGCATTCGGCAGACTATTTCCAGTCTGAAGCGCCAACTGGACGAAGTCCGTGAGCATCGCGCGCATTACCGGCGCAAGCGCCGCCAGGCCGATCTGCCGACCGTGGCAATCGTCGGCTACACCAATGCCGGTAAGAGCACTCTGTTGAACGCGCTCAGCCAGGCGGATGTATTAGTGGCCGACCAGCTCTTCGCCACCCTCGATCCCACCACCCGCCGGGTTCAGCTACCGCGGGGTAGGGAGGTGCTTTTTACCGACACGGTCGGTTTCATTCAGAAACTTCCCACACATCTGGTGGCGTCATTTCGGGCCACGCTGGAAGAAATCAGCGAAGCCGACCTGATTCTGCATATAGTTGACATAACACATGAAAACGTACTTGAACAGGTGTCGGTGGTAGGGGATATCCTGCGCCAGATAGGTGCGACTGAAGCCCCAATGGTGACCGCCCTGAACAAGATTGACCGGCTGGACGATCCGCAGCGCGTTCAAGTCGCCCTGGTCGAGTTCCCGAACAGCGTGGCCATTTCGGCACGGACAGGGCAGGGGATCGAGGTGTTGCTGGCCTTGATCGAGGAGCTTCTCGATCAGGAGTTGGTGCCGATAAGGGTGCAGGTGCCTTATCAGCAGGGCGAACTTCTGGCTCTGCTCCACGAATACGGTTACATCGATCGCGAAGAGCATCAGGCCGAAGGCACGTTGATTGAAGGACGGGTGCCCCCGCAGATTGCCGCCAGGGTCCGCGACTACGTCTCTACAAAATAGGGTCGCCGGATTGGTGATTCTTGGTCGATTCTGGCCGTCGGGTGTCTATTCAGGGCGTGACAGGCGCGATTTTCTTTGGTCCCGGGCGCTGTCTTGGTGTTCGCCGGCTGCCTGAGGTAGGGATTCAGCGTTTTTTGCGGTCTCGACACCCGGATCTGTGGCCGGGCGCTTCGCTGCGGACGTTTGTTCTTGTTGACTTTGGATAAGCTCCAGGGCGGCCTGTAACTCGCCCTGAGAGCGTTCCAGTTCGGCCAATTGGCGTTTCAGGCGCACGGTATCGCCCTCCCGACCCTCACGAAGACTGTCGTCCAGAGCCTCTTCCAGCCGCGCCCGTCGCGATTGCGATTCTTCCAGGCTGCGACGAATGCCGGCCACGCCCGATTGGGGTGAAGCGTTCCTGCCGGTTGGGGACCAAGCAGCAGACACCTCAGCCCCGTGCAGGCGCGCCCGGACCAGATGTCCGATCTTTTCGATCAGGCGCATACCAGGTTCCTTCCCGTCTTGGTGTCAGTAGGTGCGCTGCAGAACGACTTCCCAGGAGAAATGGCCACCGCATTTATAGCCGTAGTTTTCACGGTTCCACTGGGCTTCAAGCTCGTTAACGAAGTAACCGGCTTCTACCAGCTTGTCATCCGGTATCGTGGTAATGAATGAACTGCAGGGTGGGCTGGCTTCGCTGGTAAAAACCTGGCCGGAGGCCGCATCCCGCTTGGCGGTAATCTCCATCGTGTTGGAGTAAAGGTCAATCTCGGCCCGCCCCGGCCCTTTGCGGCCGCTAACGTCTTCAACGTTGTTCCACGTATCGCCGACGACCACCCCATCCAACGGTTGGCCGGAAGCGTCCTCTACCACAATAAAAATGGTGTGCATCCCACTCTCGCAGCCTCCGTTTAGCTCCATTGGCCAGACACGCCACGATTTGAGACGAAAGTCGACGTTCGTCGAGGCTGTAAGGGTAGGGGTAACTTCAAGCGCCGGCTGCGGTGTGGCGGGAACCTCTGCGTCGGTGGCTGTTGGGATGGGCGTGTCTGTGGCGGTGGCCGACGGCGAGGGCGTCACGGTCGGCGAAAGGGTGGCACTGGGACTGGGCGTCGCCGTGGCGGTGGCGGTGTTAGTAGGTGATGCCGGTGTTCGGGTGGCAGTCAGGATCGGCGATGGCGTCCCTGTGCGTGTTTCCGGCGCCACAGTCGCTACGGAGGCACGCGTCTCTTCAGCAACAGCTGTGCCGGCCGTTGCTGGAACTGAGCCGACGTTTGTATCGTTGGCAACTGGGCGCAGATTGCTGCAACCTGCCAACACCAAGACGAAGGCAGCCAGCACCATTGCCCACGCATCAAGGGTCTTGCTGTGGTGCAATAAGGTATGTCGTTTCCGGGTAGAACTAATCAAATCTCTTTTCATTCAAGAGAAGCGATTGATAGTTGACATAAATTAGCCCAGTCAGCTTTCCTGGTTGACATCCCGTTCCTTGACACTCAGGAACCCGCCGAACAGCCGGTATTCATCCATACGGCACGAGTTGATGAGTTTACCATCATACACAGTCATGTCCGGGCAGCTGTCACACATATCCGCTCGGCCGTCGGCCATTATATCGGGTGCCTGAATAATTCCGATGCTCTGGGCATAGAGAGGGGAGAAGAGACGACCGGGGGAGCTGGCGACGTCTTTCAACCATTTGCGTCCGGCCGCACGCATCGATTTGTCCCACAATCCCAACAAAAATGCCTTGATGCCGACCTTAGAGCAGGAGAGATAGGCCAGGTAAGTGCCGGTGAAGAAATGATGGCCCACCTGAGCCAATTCCAT
>CAZHBM010000395.1:0-3732 GCA_964529945.1 uncultured Anaerolineales bacterium
CAGCGCCGCCACGGTTTCGGACAGCAGGGGTTGGACGTTGACGAAATCCATCCGGGCGCCTTCCTGTTGGGTGCCCCAGCCCATCAAGACCACCTTGCCGAAAAACGTCGATGCCCAGCCGGCCTGGTTGATGATGCCGTCCAGCTTGATGCCCTGGTCGGCCAGCACCTGGCGCAACAGGCCACCGCGCCAGTCGTCGCCCAGCACGGTGAAGGCCCACGTCTCGGCCGGCTGCAGTGCGGCCACGTTGGCGGCGGCGTTGGCGCCACCGCCGGCCGAATAGGTCTCGCGCACCACCGGATAGTTGTACAACGGCGCCTCACGCGACAATTGGGATTGGGTCATGTCGACGTACCAGTAGCCGTCCAGGGCGAAATCGCCGACGACACCGATACGCAGCTTACGGATGGCGAGCAGCAGCTCCTCCAGCCGCTGCCGGCTCAAACGATCGCTCATTTCTCTTTTCCTCCAAACAGTTGGGCCTCGAGCATCGCGCACAAGGTGTGGTAGAGCTGGATGTGGAACTCCTGGGCCTCGGCCGTGTCGCCGGCCGGCGCTTTGAGTGTCACGTCGGCCCATTCGGCCAGTTGGCCGCCGCTGCGACCGGTCAGCGCCACCACGTAGACGCCCAGGGCGCGGGCCACCGTGGCCGCGTAGCCGACGTTGCGCGCGTTGCCGCTGGTGCTGATACCCAGCAGGACGTCGCCCGGGCGGGCCATCACGTATAGCTCCTGGGCCAGCTCGATGCCCGGCACCGGAATGTCGTTTTCAATGGCCGAGCGCAGCGACAGGTTGATGCCAAGGGGAATGGCCCACACGCCGCGCTGCAGGTGGTCGGCCAAAACCTCGCCGTCCGGCAGGGGTTCCAGTCGCTGGCGGTGTCCCTCGGGCACCGGCCGCGCCAGCTTGAAGGCTTTCACCAGTTCGCCGCTGATGTGAATCGCGTCGGCCATGCTGCCGCCGTTGCCGGCCAGGAACAGCGTGCCCGAGCAACGGAAACTGTGCCACATCAGGTTGAAGGCCTGCACCAGGGGTGCGGCCACCGCGCCCAGCTCGGGCGTGCGGTCGACCGCCTGGCGCAAAACGCCGGCGGCGGCCGGTGCCGATTCGGCCAGCCAATCGCCCACGGCCGGCCATTCGGTGGGCAGCGGCCGGCGCTGTCCTTCCACCGGCACCCGGTCCAGGCCGGCCACCACACCGTGGTGGACGTTGGGAATGGTCACCGCGTGGTCGCCGACGATGTGAAAGCCCTTGCCACCCAGCGACACCGGCCGGTTGACGATGTTCTTGCGCGGCCGGTAATAGTAATCGGGCACGTTGTCGCCGACGGGCCGCCGGTAATCACCCAGCGGCACCAGGTCGAAGTTGGCGGTGGTGAACACGCGCACCGGGTTGCCCAGGTTACGCACGATCGACAGCGCCTTGAGAAAGACTTCCGGCCCGATGACCGACGAGCCGAAGTTGCAGAACACGCCGCCCTCCAGATGGCTGACCGATGCGCAAAAAACCTTGAAGTCCTGGCCGCTGGCCCAGCCGATGGCGGCGAAGTCGGCCCCCGGGTGTTGGTGGATGATGTCGGTGCCGATGGCCACGTGAACGGTGTAGGGCACGCCCAGCCGGTAGGCGTTGTACAGCAGGCTGTACTGGCGGTATTTGAAGCGCTCGTCCTGGGCGATGGTTCGCCCCAGCGCCTCGCCGTACCCCAGGCCGTCGCGCGCCCCCTGGCGGATAGCGGCGTTCATGAAGGCGCCCGTCTCGTGGGCCATGCCGAAGCGGCCGGTTTCCAGGCTGGTAGCCACGTCTTCGCTGGTGTGCCCCTGCAGGGCGATCTCGAAGTCGTGGATGGTGGTGGCCCCGTTGCCGGCCAGGTGGGTGATGACGCCGCGCTCCATCAGGTCGATCAGCAGCGGCGCCAGGCCACGCTTGACCACGTGGGCGCCGATCATCCAGATCACCGGCCGGCCGGCCTGGCGCGCCTCGATGATACGGCCGATCACCTCTTGTAGCTCGGGATTGTCGAAAGGCGGCGCCGGCTGGTCGGGGTGGACCAGGTTCTCCAGGTCGACCAGGTTGGGCCGTTGGGGCAAGGGATAGGTCGTCACTTGGGTTAGATCGATAGACTCGTAGGGCATAGGGTCGTCACCTCCAGGCAGCGTGACGCGCCGGGGCGCGGACAGGCCGCCAGCTTATCGTTTGGTTGGCGTGCACAGTTTAGCACCGCCCCGGCCGGCACGCCAATCCGGGCCGGTTAGAGGTAGGTTTGCCGGACCCCGGCGGGTGTGTGCCAAATCTTTTGTAGGAGAAATTGGAGCGAACCAAGGCTTGGCTGTGAAGTAGGTCCGTGAGCGGTTGCTCACGTAATGCTTTTTTTGGTAGCTAATAGAATCAGGTAGTATTTTTGATTTCTTGTGGGTGGAAGGTCTTCCACCCACAAGAAATCAAACAAGAGACAAAACCGGCCGCTGTCTCTCGCGGCCATCTACCAAGAAAATGGGACGCACCGGCCACCGGCTGCCTGTTTGGTGTCGCGGGCCGGTCGTGCTACAATGGGGCCTCAGTTTGCTATCCGATAGTAATTTTGATTAGAGGATCGACCCTTTGCGCTTACGAATGACAAACCGTGTTCTGCTCGTCTGCTGCGCCCTTGTGCTTGTGTTCAGTATGTCCTGTGCCCTCTTCGGGGGCACGGGCGGGCAACCCGGCCAGGTGGCCTTTTCCACCCCAACCTCCCATCCCACCTTTACACCGACCGTGACCGTCCCGCCGCCGACCGATACGCCGCTGCCACCACCGACGGCCACACCCGAGCCGCCGCCGACCGAGACACCACTGCCGCCACCCACCCCGGAGGCGGCGCCTACCGATACGCCGCTGCCGGAGCCGACCGAGGCGCCGCCCCCGCCGCCACCCACCCAGGCACCGGCGCCGGTAGAGGAGGAGCCACCGCCCCCGGCCGAGCCGAGCGTGGGTCCCCACGGCGTCATCGGCAAGATCACCCTGCGCGATGGGCGCGACACTTACGGCGCCGGGGAACAGATCTTCGTCAAGATCGAGGTCATCAACAAGACCAAGTCCGCGGTGTCCTTTGGCGTGCTGGGGTTGACCGGCAGCAACGGCCAATTCCATACGTCCTACACTGATAACATCGTTGATATCGGTTCCACCTTCAACTGGGAGGATGGAATGCCCTTCTCCAGCCCAGGCAGCTACACCTTGTGGCTCTCAATCTGTTTTTCGTCCAGAGCCGACTGCGAGGGTGGCGCGGGCGATTGGGAACGCTTCGAACCGGGCATAAACATCCCAGTTCAGTAGCCGGCCGAATCGCTTGATTCGCGCCAGGCGGCAGCCGCTCCAACCCGGTCGATGGGTTTGGGTCAATCCAACATCGGCTCTGGCACAGTGGATGTCGATCCGGTGCAGCTGCGAACCGGAGATGCGGTTGTGATACCGGCTGATCCTCGAGGGGCTGCACGTGCATTTATGAACATACGAGGAACAAGACTCCTTGATATTATCTTCTCGCATCGAATTGCCCAACTCGGATCGACGTTTGTCTCGTAACATGACAATGTCCTGATTTGTGGTCTCATCCATGTGGCAAGACACATCTGTCCACCGCTCCGACCCCCTTCCGATCCACTACGTGCCACCCCGCCAACCCCTGTGCCTTCCCGCCACCAACCCAGCCAATGTCTACGGCATCAGCTGCGGGCGAAGCGAGTATGCTGGACG
>CAZHBM010000396.1:0-3703 GCA_964529945.1 uncultured Anaerolineales bacterium
ATGGCTCACATTCTCGTTCATCATCATGTGAAAGATTACAATGCGTGGAAGAAAACATATGACGGCAACGGTCCCGATCGGAAGGCAGCGGGATCTAAGGGAACGATGGTGTTTCGTAGTGCTGAAGATCCCAACGACTTGTGGATTCTGCTGGAATGGGACAAGTTGGAGTATGCCCAACGCTTCTTCGGGTCTGAGGAGCTCCGTCAGACTATGAAAGATGCCGGGGTGGAGGGCCAGCCTGATTCCCATGCACTCAACCTGGCCGACAAAACGTCGCAATAGGTCGTTTTCTATGCGGCAATTAACTTCACCCCGCACCACTATCGATGCTCAAAACAAGGGCATCGACAGTGGTGCGTGAGGCAGGCCAGCCTGGCAACGAGAGCGGTGTCTAGGGTGTTTTTTGTGCAAGGACGATTTGTATTGGGTCTACTGACAAAGCAAAGGATTAGACTGCAATGACTACTTCCGTGTCGGATTTATCCGTGCCAGAATTGACGTACCCCAATCAGGCCACTCTTGAGGTGCTGCGCAGCAGGCGATCGATACGCCAGTTTACGGATGGAGATGTTGGCCCTGAGGAGGTAGACACACTGCTGGAACTGGCGATGTGTGCCCCTAATCGGCTTGACAAACAGCCGTGGCATTTTGTCGTTATGCGTGACAAAGCGCAGAAAAAAGAAGTGGCTGACCTGCTGCGGGTTCACCCTTACCTGGAAACGGCGCCCGTCGTCGTCGCCGTTTGTGGATTACCCAGTGTATCACCGACCTGGATAATGGATGTGAGTGCAGCTACCGAAAACATTCTGATCGCTGCGACGGCGATGGGATTAGGCGCCATCTGGATCGGTAATCCGGCCACCGCGCTTTGGGACCGTTTCGAGGAGACGTTGCGTCGCTTGCTGGCCATCCCGCGCAGCGACATCCGCATTCCGGCGCTGGTTGCGCTCGGACACCCAGCGCAACACCTGCCGCCTCACGGGCGGCACGACCGCTTCGACCGGACCAAAGTGCATTACGGCACTTGGGAGGTACGTGGCTGACGCTTTGACTGTGGCATATTCGAAGAAAGTCTCGCCAAAAAATGAAAGTGCCCCAGGTACTTTCTAAGATGCCTGGGGCGTTCTGAATTTGGGCCTGCGCTCGGCGCTCGCCAAATGACCTTTTTGGCCAGGCTCGTATACAAGCCTTAAGCGCTATTTCTATTTACCATTTTTCTACCAACGTTTGAGGGACGCTCACAACTCTCCGACTACGTTCAGCAAACGGTCCACTTCCTCGGCTGTATTGTAGTGGGCGATGCCAACCCGCACCATGCCGCCTCGGTCCTCCACACCCAACTGTTCGGTCACTGCCAGCGCGTAGTAATTGCCATCCCAAACGAATATTCCGGCCTGCCCTAATCTTTCGGCGATGGCTCGCGGCTCGTGACCTTCCATCCGAAAGGCGACCGTAGGTACGCGCTCGCCATAGCGATCCTGATCGGTGATGCCGTAAATCTTCACGCCGGGGATCGCCTGCAAACCCTCTATCAGGCGGCGGGCCAACGGCTCCTCATAGGCGTGAATGGCAGCCATGGCCGCCTTCAGAACCTTTCGGCGCCCCGAGTATTCCGGCAGAGAAGCCAGGTAGGTCTCACCATATTCAGACCCGACGTCCGCCAGATAGTCAATGGTAGCCGCCACGCCCGCCAGACCTTCGTGATTCTTCGTTCCCATCTCAAATTTGTCCGGCGGCACGTTCTCCGCCGGGCGAACCTTGTAGGCGCGCAGATCATTCAACACATCGTAGCGGCCAAAAAGAACCCCCATGTGGGGACCGAAAAACTTATAAGCCGAACACACCAGGAAATCACAATCAATTTTCTGTACGTCGATTGGCCGGTGAGGGGCATAATGAACCGCATCGACATACATCAAGGCGCCGACCGCGTGAGCTGCTTCCGCAATCCGGGCCACATCGTTGACCGTGCCGACGGCATTGGACGCGTACCCTACTGCCACAACCCGTGTCCGTTTGTTGATCAGGTTGATCAGTCCCTCGACATCCAGCGTACAATCGTCGAGGTTGAAACCAGCATGTCGAATGACAACCCCTTGCTCGATCAGGGACATCCAGGGAGCAATGTTGGCGTCGTGGTCCAGCCGTGTGACGACAATCTCGTCGCCGCGCCGAATGCGGCGAGCCATCGCTCGACTAAAGTTGAACGTCAGCGTCGTCATATTGGGTCCGAAAACGATCTCATCTTCGGACCGTGCATTGACGAAATCCGCCATGGCAGTGCGGGCCGAATGAATGATCTCGTCAGTGCGCCGGCTGGTGAGGAAAGCCCCGTGCGTGTTGGCGTTTGACCGAACCAGGTAGTCCGCCATCGCATCAATTACTTGCTGAGGCACCTGCGTTCCGCCAGGACCGTCAAAGAAGGCCAACGGCTGGCCTGCATCGTCCGTCTGCTGCAGGGCCGGGAATCGATTCCTCACGTCGCTCATATTCGCTAATGCGTCTGCCATGTTCGTCTCCAGTCAAAGAAGTGAAACTAAAATTAGGGAGCCGGTGACACCGGTCATTGGCCCATATATTGCTGCACGTTGCGTTCGTGCTCTTCGAGTGTCTCGGAAAAGATATGCGATCCGTCGCCGGTCGCCACGAAATACAGATAAGGCGTGTCAGCCGGCTGCAATACCGCCAAAATCGAGTCAAGGCCAGGGCTACAAATGGGTCCCGGTGGCAGGCCGGGATTCAAATACGTGTTATAGGGCGAGTTCACGGCCTGGTACTCTTCGATGGTGACCGGGGTTTTCCACCACTGGCCTGTGTCCGGTTGGTACCCCATCGCATATTGCACCGTGGGGTCGGCATTCAGATACATGCCTTCCTTCACGCGATTCAAGTAGACGCTGGCGATTGTCGGCCTTTCCTCAGCTATGACTGCCTCACGCTCTACGATCGAAGCGATTATCAAGACATCGTAGTAAGATAGCCCTTGGGCCTGGGCCATCCCTTGCCAGCTGATGGGCAAGCGAGACTCCATCGTATCCAACATTCGGTTGATTAGGTCTTCGGGCGCCGCCTGCAACGGCAACCGGTAAGTCTCGGGAAACAGGTACCCCTCCAGGCCGGTGCCGGCTGGCTTGTCCGCCAACAGCGGATGATCGATACCTGTTCCTTGCCTTACCACAGCCAGGAACATACTTCCGTCCATCACGCCGTCGGTAGAAAGAAGGTCGGCCACCTGTTCCGCGCGCCATCCTTCCGGAATCGTGATCACGATTTCCTGCATCCGGCTGTGCTGCAACGCCTCACCAACCTCGCGCATCGACATATCGCGGCGTAATTCATATTCTCCGGCCTCCAGCGACGCATCCAGGCCGTTGTATTGCAGAAATCGTCGGAAGAGGCCAACGTCTTCTATCAAGCCCAGGTCCTGCAACCGGTTGGCAATATCAACCGCCGTCTCACCACTTTCCACGGTGAAGGGAAAGCGCGTGTTGTCGTCACCTAGCGGCGTGTTTATCTGCTCGGCATTGGCCTGCAAATACATGCCCAGCGCCCAATCCTCAATGCCCTCCGGTTCACGGGCAGGCTGTATCCCATTATTCAACGTAATCGTCGTAGCTTCGTCAGCGGCCTGATTTCTAAAGTACCAAACGGCACCGCCGATGATGACGACGATCGCACCTAAAGCAACGGCAAACACCAA
>CAZHBM010000397.1:0-3695 GCA_964529945.1 uncultured Anaerolineales bacterium
CAGGGGACATCAGCGACACTGCGAATCTGGCAGCCGGCAGTCTGGTGACCTATACGGTGAGCGGCACGTTCGACGCCGGGGCGAGTGGGGAAGTGAGCAACACGGCCACGGTGGCGGTTCCGACGGGATTCGTGGACCCCGTTCCATCGGATAATAGCGCGACCGACTTGACCTTGCTGACCACAGGCGGCGTTGCGCTTGACTTGGGCAGTGCGAACGCCTACGTGACCTTCGGCGATAACCCAGCATTGGGATTGGCTACCTTCACCCTGGAGACCTGGTTCAAACGTACTGGGTCAGGTAGCGCGTCCAATACCGGTACTGGCGGCGTGTTGGCCATCCCCTTGATTACCAAGGGTCGCGGCGAGGCCGAGGGCAGCGACGTGGACATGGATTACTTCCTGGGCATCCGTGAATCGGACGGCGTGCTGGTGGCTGATTTTGAGGAGGGAGCCGGTGGAAGCAGCCCCGGCCAAAACCACCCGGTTAGTGGAACCACTCCGATCACTGAAAACGTATGGTACCATGCTGCGGTCACCTACGACGGCACACGCTGGCAGCTCTTCCTGAACGGCAACCTGGATGCAGAATTGGTGGTAGGTGAGCCGACCCGATCGGACAGCATTCAGCACGCCGGCCTGGGTACGGCCATGAACTCCACCGGCGTCGCAGCGGGCTTTTTCGATGGCGTGATGGATGAATCGCGAATATGGGATTACGCGCGGACGCAATCAGAGATTCGGGCGACGGTAAACAGCCAGTTGACGGGCGCTGAGGCGGGCCTGGTGGCGCGCTGGGGTTTGGATGAAGGTACAGGGAGCACGGTACACAGTACGGCCGGGACGACCATCGACGGCACGATTACCGGCAGTGGCTGGAGCTGGGTTGGCGGAGCACCTTTCGACATTGCCTTCGGCCAGCCGCCGGACGCCCCGGTACTGAATGCCCCGCTGGATGATGAAACAGACGTGTCGGTGCCGCCGACCCTGGACGTGACCGTATCCGACCCTGATCTGGATGGGCTAACGGTGACCTATTACGGCCGGCCGGTTGGCGGCGGTGCCCCAGCCGAAGATTTTACAGTAATGGTGCTGCCGGATACTCAGAACTATGTCGTCTCGTATCCTGACATTTTCCTGGATCAGACCGAGTGGATTTCCGCCCATCGGGTCATCTCCAATGTAGCTTTCGTGGAGCATGTTGGGGACGTAGTTGACACTGGAGATACTTATCTGAGTGAATGGCAGGCTGCCTGGGCGGCGATGTCGCTGCTGGAGACGCCGCCTGGTGAGGGGATCCCGTACGGCGTAACGGTCGGCAATCACGACCAGACGCCCAGCGGTGATCCGTCCGGCACCACGACCTACTACAACCAGTTCTTTGGAGCGACCCATTTCTCGGGCCGGAGCTACTATGGCGGTCACTACGGCTCCAATAGTGACAACAACTACCAGTTGTTCAGCGCCGGAGGTATGGACTTCATCGTCGTCTCGCTGGAGTACGACCCCGCGCCGCCCCAAGCGGTGTTGGATTGGGCGGATGGCTTGCTGCAGACCTATTCAAACCGGCGCGGCATCGTGGTCGGCCATCAACTGATCGGAACTGGGGACCCGGCCGCGTGGCAAGGAGCAGGCCAGACCATCTACGATGCCTTGAAAGGCAATCCGAATTTGTTCCTGATGCTGTGCGGACACGTGCCAGGCGAAGGACGCCGTCAGGACACCGTAGGCAGCGACACGGTGTATACCCTCATGGCCGACTATCAGAGCCGGTCCAATGGTGGAAACGGCTGGCTGCGAATTCTGGAGTTCTCACCAACAGATAATGAGATTCGGGTAAGAACCTACTCACCGACGTTGGATCAGTACGAAACGGACGCTGACAGCCAGTTCACCCTGTCGTACGACATGCCCGACAATGGGTTCCAGGTGATAGGCAGCAACTCAGGTGTAACTTCTGGCTCCGATACCCAGTTGATCTGGCCTGGTCTGGATCCACTGACTGAATACGAGTGGTACGTGACCATCAACGATGGTGACAATACGACGACTGGTCCGATATGGAGTTTCACCACCGGCCTGTCATCACAACCCACTGCTGATGTGACCATCAGCAAGGATGATGGTCTTGCGGTGGCTGCGCCCGGTGATCCGGTGACCTACACGTTGGTAGTGCGCAACGAAGGCCCGGACGCAGTGACAGGCGCTGTCGTGAGCGACACACTACCGGCTGAGGTAGTGGGTGCCTCTTGGACGTGCATGGCCGATGTAGGTGCGGTTTGCACTGCCGCTGGCTCGGGAGACGTAGAGGACGAAGTGGACCTGGCCGCCAACACCGCGGTGACCTACACCATTGGTGCGGCGTTTGGCACGACGGCCAGCGGCTGGATCACCAATACAGCGACGGTCAGCATGCCGGCGGGGGCGGTAGATTTGACGCCGGAGAACAACACGGACGAAGATGCCACCAACGTGGTGTCGATGGCGGACCTGTCGATCTCCAAGGACAACGGCGTCTCGTCGGTGACGCCCGGCGACATTGTGACCTACACCATTGTGGTGCACAACGCCGGTCCGGCGGACGTGTATGGTGCCTCCGTGATGGATGACCTGCCGGCCGATCTGCAAGGCGCGACGTGGGAGTGCCAGGCTCAGGCGGGCGCCGCCTGTACCGGTGCCGGGACGGGGAACATTTCCGACACTCTGGACTTGGATGCCGGTGCCAGTGTCACCTACACGCTTACCGCTACTTTTGACCTGGCGGCGTTGGGCGTTCTGAGTAACGCGGCTAGCGTAAGCCTGCCTGCCGGGATCACCGATCTCGACCTGGACAACAACAGCGTTACAGATATGGACCTGCAGACCAGCTGGGTGACGAGATGTGGCAGCGATCCATCGCTGGTTGGCTGTTGGTTGATGGATGAGGGAGGCGGTGACACAATCTACGATGCCTCGGGTCATAACAATCACGGCCAGCTCCACGGAGATGCCGATCGGGTCGCGTCCTCCATCGGAGGCAACGCGCTGAGCCTGGACGGCAGCGGCGATTATGCATTGGTGCCGCACGACTCTTCGCTGACACTGTCAACGGATATGACGCTGGCAGCGTGGGTGAGGGCGGAAAAGCGGGATACCCAGTATCTGATGAAGAAGGCGGTGCAAAACGGGGCAGACGGCTATGAGCTTTCCCTGGCAACCGAACCGTCGGCCATGCCGCCTATTGGTGATGGACGGGCATTCACGCGACTCAATCAGGTCAGTGCAGGTAATACCTATCGCTTGAACTCGGTGACTCGTTATGCCTACGATGGGGCCACCTGGGTGCACCTGGCCGCCACGTACGACGGAACGTACCTGCGGGTCTACTACGACGGCGTCGCCGAAAGCGTGCTGACAGCGACGCTTTCCATTGCGGCCAACGCTTTACCGCTCGGGATCGGCGCACAGAGCGACGGTACCGTGGAGTTTGAGGGACAACTGGATGATGTTCGGGTCTACAATCGCGCCTTGTCTGCGGCCGAGATCCGTGGGCTGGCCGGCAATGCAGCCATCGCGATCTCCAAGACGCCGGATGAGCAGTTTATCCGCAGCGGGGACACGGTCACCTTCACCATCACAGTGACCAACACAGGGGACAGCGTCCTGACTGGGGTGACCGTCGCCGACATCCAGTCGCCGGACTGTGCCACGGTGCTG
>CAZHBM010000398.1:0-3692 GCA_964529945.1 uncultured Anaerolineales bacterium
GCCGGCCTGGACAAAGGAGTTGGTGAGGGCGGCTTGAGTGGCCCCCTGCTCAACGTCCTGGCTCAAAGCGACGCCTTGCTACACGTGGTAAGGGCCTTTGAAGACCCCGAAGTACCTCACAGTCAGGGCAGCATCGACCCTCGGCGCGACGTTGACATCATTGACACCGAGCTGTTGCTGTCGGATATGATCATCGTCGAACGCCGCATCGAGCGGCTGGAAGCCCAACTGTCCAAAGGTGGCAGCAAGCAGGAAAAGGCCCTTTACGAGACTGAACTGGCGCTTTTTCGCCGCTTGGAGGCGCATCTGCAAACGGAAGCTCCATTGCGGGATCTCGACCTGGACGCGGAGCAACTGAAACTGCTGCGCCCCTATGGGCTGTTGACTCTGAAACCTATGCTGATTTTGCTCAACGTGGGCGATTTGGCCGACGCCAATGCCCTGGAGGCGTTTCGCGATTACCGTCACCAAAAGATCCGATTGGCCGAACTGCAGGGCCACCTGGAGATGGAGTTATCGCAGATGTCGGCCGAAGAGGCGGCTGAATTCTTGCCTGAATATGGGATCGAGGAGCCAGGCATGAATCGCGTAATCCGCCTGAGTTACGAGCTGCTTGGGTTGCAGAGCTTCTTCACCGTCGGAGAAGACGAGGTCCGGGCTTGGACCGTCCGCGTCGGTGCCACCGCCGTCGAAGCAGCCGGGGTTATTCACACCGACCTGGCCAAAGGATTCATCCGGGCCGAAGTCATCAGTTACGCCGATTTGCTGACCGCCGGCAGTCTGGCCAAAGCGCGCCAACTGGGAACGCTGCGCCTGGAGGGAAAAGACTATTTGGTTCAGGACGGCGACATCGTGCACGTCCGCTTCAACGTTTAAGCCGGCAGTTTATGCCAGGTCCAACGTCTCGTAGGCGGCGCGAATCTCTTCGGCCAGCGCCGATTGGCGGTCGATCCCGCAGACTTCCACCAGCACTGCATCCAGGCCGTCTTGCGCCAGCATACGCTGCAACGCCACCGACTGTGAATCATTGGGATGCGAATAATGCAGCGCGGCGGCTATGCCTTTGACAATCCACTGGCGGGGCAATCCCAACTTTTCGGCCTGTAACGCCGGCGCCACCAGGCGCTCGCGCGAGGTCAGCTTGCGCAATGGATCCCGCACCACCCGCAAGATCTCGTCCTTCATCTCCGGCACCGCCCCGCGCACGACCAGGTCGTGTTGATATTCTTTTATGGACTCGGCCGAGAAACCGTGAGTCCGTTGTACCACCTGGCCGAGTTCATCCAATGCGCCCAGCACGTGCTCGGCCACGACCGGGTCATCCACCGCCTGGTGAATGTACTGCCAACCGCGGTGAAACCCAACGTAACCGCAGACCGCATGGCCGCCGTTGTGCACGAACAGTTTGCGCTCCAGGCGCGCCGACTGGTTATCCACCAGTTCCAGCGCCGTCAGCGCGGCCGGCTTCTCTCCCTTGAAAGCGTCTCGCCGGGCAGTCCATTCGTTGTAGTCTTCGGCCACGATTACCAGCGGATCGACGGGTCGGGGAACCACACGGCTGATCATGCAGTCCGGAAAACCGACGTATTGCTCCAAATAAACCTGGTCGGCCGGGTTGAGTTGTTCGCGCACGTACCTGCCCAATGTGGACGAGCTATCCATCATGTTTTCGCAGGCGACACAATTAAGCGGGACCTCGCGCCCTTGGCGGCGACACATTACCACCGCTTCCGCCAGCGTAATGGCAACATCCGCCAGATTCTGATCGAAGACAGCTGTCAACACCAGGTCGGCATCTACAATCTCTGCGGCAATGTGTTGGCGCTTGTCCGATGAATAGACCTTATAACCGGAAACGTCGATCTGTTGCCGCTCTTTTCCATACAGGTTGACCCTGTATTTACCCGCTTCCTCCAGCGTTCTGACCAGTTCCGGCGACTTGTCAACAAACGTGATGTCAAAACCGGCCTGCCAGGCCAACAAACCCACGTGCCCGCGGCCGGTGGCACCGGCTCCAAATACGACAATCTTGCCCATTATTTCGTCTTTTCCCGTCTATCTAGCGATTGTAGTCGTCTTCTACCCGCACCACATCATCGAGCTCGGGGGTGCTCACCTCGATCAAGCGCACATCTTCGACGGCCGTCACGCGGTGTTTTCGTCCGGGTTCGTTTTCGATGACGTCTCCCGGCCCCAGCTCCAACGTCACCAGCTCGCCGTCGTCATTTTCGCGCTGCATCTCCAGCCGGCCCTGGTCGACGTAGATGTGCTCGTGCTTCTTGACGTGGTACTGGAGGCTGGAGCGGTTGCCCTTTTTGAACTCAATGATCTTTAACGCATACTTATCCGTGTGGGCTACCCAGATTTCTCGTCCCCACGGCTTATCGACAATTTTCAAGGTATCCTCCTGATCTAAAAACCTAACCGATGAAAACCCAAAGGCAGTGCCCGCCGGCATCTCGGACCTCTGCTCAAAAAGGCCGTCGAGGCTACAACCGCGACAGCGCCGGGCAGTCTCAGCCTTCTCTTACCGCCTCGATGAAAGCCACCATATTTTCCACCGGAATGTCACCCGGCATGTGATGCGAAGGAGCAATGATGAACCCACCATCGCGTCCGATCTCCGTCATCAGGCGGCGCGACTCGGCCCGGATCTCTTGCGGCGTTCCGTGAGGTAGCAGCGTCTGCACGCTCATGCCGCCGTAAAAAGCTAACCGATCGCCGTACAAGCGTTTCATCTCGTAGACATCCATCACGTCCGGCTGGAAGGGATTAAAAACGTCGATCCCGATCTCGATCATCTCAGGAAACAACGACTGGACCTTACCACAGGAATGATGCATCACCACCCGGCCGGTCTCTTTGACCGCCGCCGCCAATACGGCTTCCCGCGGTTTGATAAAACGGCGCCAGGTATCCGGGCTGAAAAGCAGCCCGCGCTGCTGGCCCCAGTCATCCCCAAACAGGACACCGTGAACGTCGTATTTGAGGTACTCTCTGAGCGTGGTTAATTGGAACTCAGTCAGCGCATCCAGAAACGTCTCCACCCATTCCGGCGCCTCAACCATGTCGATCAGCATCTCGGTCAGGCCGCGCATCGACCAGGCACGCTCGAAGAGGGTCATCGAAAAGCTGAGGAAGCGAAACCGGTTGGGATGGGCCTCGATGAAATCCGGCAGATCCCGGAAACGGCGCGGATCCAGCGGATCCGGCCAGGTATAATCCTCCAACGTCCGGCGCGGCAATACCTGTCCCTCGGGAATCCCGATGTCTCGGTCGATGGTCCTGTTCCAGACCACGCCGAATTCGTCACGGAAACAGCCCGGACGCACTTCCTCCAACAGTGACGGCCGGCGGATGCTGTGGCGCACCATATCGTTGTCCAGGAAACCGTCCAGATTGTCGGTGCCGTAGAAGGCCCTCAGTTTTTCGGCTGCAGCCTTCGTGAAACTGAAGTAGTATGGCACCCGATCGGGCTGCCGGTGTTGAACGGCCATCAATACGCGCTCACGTGGGGTTATGGCATTCATATAGTCCTCCACCGTAATTATGTGGGCGTTGCCTATCAACGTTTGGACCTGCCGGTTCGTGACCGGCAGGCCCGGCGATTTCTCCAGATGGGCTACAGGCCAGCGGCTGCCATCGCTTCGGTGGCCGACTTGCCGTCGTGAATTACGGCTTTGAACGCCAGC
>CAZHBM010000399.1:0-3684 GCA_964529945.1 uncultured Anaerolineales bacterium
AATGAATCCAATTTGGTGGCGGCGAACCAGGGTCACCGCGCGATCGTCCATCTCGTTCAGCGAATTTCCGGCCACGTCAACTTCGCCGCTGGTAGCCGCATCCAGACCACCCATCAGGTGCAGCAAGGTACTCTTGCCGCTCCCCGACGGCCCCATAATGGCGATGAACTCGCCCGCAGAGACCTCGAAATTCACTTGCCGGAGGGCATTGACGATTACCTCTCCCATTTGGTACTGCTTGGTCAGATCTCGGACGCTTAGAATGGGCATAAGTTGTCTTCCACCAAACGCACAGGCCACGCCGGCGCTTACGTTGCCCGGCCAGACTAAGACCGACGACAGCCGCAGCCGATTGGAGCGGCTGTTGAACGCCATTAGATTATAGCACGTGGTTTTACAGAGGTTAAAACCGCCGGGGTATGTCCCGGTTTGCCGGTAGAAAACCAGATGAGCCGATGACCGGTTCTATCTTATGTTTATTTTTTGTGGGTGGGGGGTCTCCCACCCACAAAAAAATACTACCTGCTTCTACGCGCCTGTCAAACATAAAGTGAGTCGTCTCTCACGAGCCTGTTTGGCGGCCAAGCTTTGGCTCGATCCAATTCCTCCAACAAGAAATTTGGGACAGACCCAAACCGCCAAGCTGCCGGACAGCCGTTCAACGCGACGATATCGTTACTCTGATTTAGCAGGGACCGGATCAAAACGAGACCTGCTGAGGCAACTTTGCATAATGTTTGAGTGCCTTATTTGATCGTATGCGGAGTCTGGTGCATAATGATGTCGGCATCAACGGCGTGTCCCCACCTGAGCAACCCGAAGTCCAATTCTACCGTTTTTCGGCGGCCGGCAATCCGCCGGCTGGGGACGACGCTCGGGCTTCCATTGCAGGCACTCTACCCGATAGCACTCGAACCAATACTTGTGGAGGCGAACAAAGTCGTGTATCAATTTGAAAAATACGGTTTTCTGGCACCCCGTCACGGCATCGCACAAACATCTCAAGAAGCGGTCAAGTTGGCTACCGACATTGGCTTCCCGGTGGCGCTCAAGATCGTTTCCCCCCAGATTCTGCACAAAACCGACATAGGCGGCGTGCGCCTCAATCTTCAAGGGCCTGAGGAGCTGAAGCGCGCCTTTGACGAAGTCCTGGAGTCTGCCCGGCGTACCCATCCCGACGCAACAGTTGAAGGGTTGGAAGTACAGGAAATGATCGTCGAAGGGACCGAAGTCATCATCGGCCTGTTGGACGATCCTCAATTCGGCCAGGTTATTATGTTTGGGCTGGGTGGCATTTTCATCGAGGTTCTTAAAGATGTCGCCTTCCGGCTGGTGCCGCTGGAACGGGACGATGCCGCCGCGATGATCCGCGAGATCAAGGGATACAAGGTGTTGCGCGGGTATCGGGGACACAGCCCGGTCTCGGAGGATATGCTGGTTGACTTACTGCTGAAAGCCAGCCATATGGCTGTAGATATGCAGGGCCAGTTACAGTCGGCCGATTTCAACCCCATTTTGGTGTGGCAAGACCAACACCGAGTCCTGGACGTCAAAATGCTGTGGTACCCTCAAGCCGCGGACGTCACGCCCACGCCAGCCGCCAACACACGCCACCTGGACGGCTTCTTCAAGGCCGGCAGCGTCGCGTTGGTGGGTGCTTCGGCCACTCCCGGCCGTGTAGGCAATTCCATCCTCGACAGCCTGCTCAATTATGACTACAAGGGCAAAGTGTACCCTATTAACCCCAGCCGGGAGGAAGTGATGGGAGCCAGGACGTATCCAACTCTGGCCGACGTTCCAGACCCGGTCGAGCTGGCCGTCGCCAGCGTCCACCTGCGTTTGGTACCGGAGCTGATAGAGCTTTGCGCTGCAAAAAATATTCACAACCTGGTGGTGGTTTCGGGCGGCGGGAAGGAACTTGGCGGTGAGGCGGCTCAAATCGAGGGCGAGATACGGCGGTTGTCGCGCGAACGTGACGTGCGCGTGGTGGGACCCAACTGCATCGGCGTCTTCGACGGGCATACCCGGCTGGACACGTTTTTCCAGGTCCAGGAGCGAATGATCCGGCCTGGACCCGGTAAGGTGGCCATGATCACCCAGTCCGGTGCGGTGGGCATTCCTTTCCTGGAAGACGCAGCCGAATTGGGGTTCAGCAAGTTCGTCAGCTACGGCAATCGCGCCGACGTTGATGAGGCCGATATGCTGGCCTATCTGGCGGATGATCCCGAGACCGCCCTGATTGCTATGTACGTCGAGGGCTTCGAGCTTGGACGCAAATTCTTCAATACGGCCAGGCAGGTGACGCGCGAAAAGCCGGTCGTCATTTACAAGGTGGGCCGCACCGAGCGTGCCGCCCGAGCCGCCATGTCGCATACCGGTTTCTTTGGCGGTTCGTATGGCATTGTCCAGGGCGCATTTAGGCAGGCCGGCCTGGTCGGTGTGGACAGCTACGATGAGTTGCTGGCCGTTACCAAGGCATTGGCAATGCAGCCTCTGGCCGGTGGGCCAAGGATATCGATGATTAGCAATGGTGCCGGCACCATGGTCCAGGGGATTGACTTGCTGGCAACCTATGATCTGCAGATGCTCAAACTGAGCCAGGCTACACTCACCAGCCTGCAAGAGGCTTATCCCCCCTTCTACCTGGTACAGAATCCCATTGACGTCACCGGTTCAGGCACCAGCCGAGACTATGAGGTGGGCATAGAAAGCCTATTGCAGGACGAAACCATCGACATCGTGATGCCCTGGTTTGTGTTCCAGGACACCCCCCTGGGCGAGGACATCGTGGAGAAACTTGGGCGACTGAACCGCGATTATCACAAACCGATTTTGGCCGGCACCCTGGGCGGTCCTTATACCGCCCGCATGTCGCAGGCAATCGAGGCCCAAGGCGTACCTGTTTTCCAATCCGTTCGCGACTGGATGGCGGCTGCCTATGGACTAGCTGCGGCTGGTAGGGCACAAGGCCGATGGGACCAAAATGGCTGAAGTTCGATACTGTCGGCCTTGCCCGGTGTTGTAACATGTTAGAGGCTTTCCTGCTGCTGGGTCTCTCCACCGGTGAGAAACAGCGGCTTCAGAACAATGAATAACACATTGGGCAGTTGTCACTACACAACAAGCGAAAGGAGAGACACATGCATACCTCAATTTTTGACTCCGCCGGCATGCTGATGCAGCAAAGCCGCGGAGGTGGTGCAGGCGGTGTTCTCGGCACCATCATCTATCTGATCATCGTCGTGCTGGCGATTGCCGGCGTCTGGAAAGTCTTCACCCAGGCCGGCAAGCCGGGTTGGGCAAGCATCATCCCCATCTACAACAGCTACGTGTTGTTCCAGGTCATTGGCCGGCCCGGGTGGTGGGTAATCCTGTTGTTCATCCCCCTGGTCAACATCGTTATTGGCGTCATCGCCCTCTGGGAGCTGGCCAAAGTATTCGGCAAGGGCGTGGGGTTCTTCATTGGCCTTTTGCTGCTGAGCCCGATATTCCTGATGATCTTGGGCTTCGGCGACGCGCAATATCAAGGTCCACTGGCTCATTGATTCAGGCTTTAGCAGTGCCGCCGAATCAATTCCGGGAAGACGATTCGAAGGGGTGGACCGGCTGGTGTGGTTCACCCCCAATCTGGTTCCCGGTAGCAGGAAAGCACCTTTTGTCATTTGAGCCATCACGGAATGGGCA
>CAZHBM010000400.1:0-1451 GCA_964529945.1 uncultured Anaerolineales bacterium
CTACCGGGGGTATTGCTGGCTCTGGACGACGTTGCCGGCCGGCTAACCGCCGGACGTTGGCGGCTATTGAGCGCCATCGGTGGGGCAGCGCTGGCAGTGGCTCTTGCTCTGCTGCCCGGACATCCTCAGACTTCCCTGTACGTCATCTACCTGGCTTCGGCGTTCTTTGTCTGGCGTGTATTGGCCCGCCCGGCCGGTCAACGATCGTCCAGACCGGAATGGAAATTGGCTGGCAAGGCGCTCGCCGCCCTGGCAGCAGTGATGGCCCTGGCGCTGGCATTGACCGCAGCCCAATGGTTGCCGACGCTGGAATTCATCGCCCGGTCGCCAAGAGCCGACATGAGTTATGCTGCCGTCAGCTTCGGCTTGCCGTTGCACGAACTGGTTTCAGTCATTTATCCCGGTTATTTTGGCGGCTCACCCGAATATGTGGGCATCCTGCCCTTGGTTCTTTTGGGCCTGGCCTTATTGTTGGGCCGGCCGCGACGCGATATACTGTTCTGGGTATTGGCCGGCGCGCTGGCATTGCTGTTGGCCTTTGGCGGCAACACCTTCCTATACTCCTTGTTTTACCTGTTGGCACCTGGATTCAAAGTGGTACGCCAGCAGGAGCGGGCTTTCCTGATTTTTGCGATGAGCGCCGCCATTTTGGCCGGATATGGAACCCGGGCTTTGCTCGGCCCTCTCTCTCGCCTCGAACGCGACAAGCTGCAGCGCTTCGCGCGCGGGTTGCGTTACGTCTTCGGCGCCGGCCTGGCACTGGCGGTTCTGTTCTATTCCGGCTGGGTCGGCAGCCAGCACGCCGACCTCTTCGGTGGCGTTTTACGGCACCACATGTTCGGATCGGTGCTGCTGGCAGGCAGCATACTGCTGATCGCCGGTCGCCGTCGGGGAATACTGCGCCGGCCGTGGGGGCTGGCGCTTCTCGCCGGCTGGATCGCCTTCAATCTTTTCAGCGTCAATTGGCGCTTCAACCTGCAACAGCCGTCAGGCGCGGCCTACTTTGCGCCCACAACCGTCACCCAATTCCTGCAACAAGCGGTCGATACTTCGCCCCAACCGATCCGGATAACCAGCGCCGGCCTGTTGCCCGGCGGGTCGGGCGCTTCGACCGTTTACCGACTGCCGGACATCACCGGCAACACCCCTTTGCACCTGGCCGGCCTGGAGGAATTCGACCAGGTGGTGCCCGAGTGGCGACGCTGGCAACTTCTGAACGTGCACTTCGTGCTCAGCGACCGCAGCCTGGACGGTCCCGGGCTGGAGCAAGTATTGACGGAGCCGGCGCCCGAGGGGTCAGAAACACCCGAAATTCACGTCTACAAAATGGGTGATCCTTTCCCGCGCGCCTGGATGGTACATAGCTGGCAGATCGTCGACGACCGGACGGCGGCGCTACAACGCATCGCCGAGGACACGTTTGATTTGCGGCAAACCGCGGCATTGACCGG
>CAZHBM010000400.1:1461-3674 GCA_964529945.1 uncultured Anaerolineales bacterium
CCGGCGATCCCGGCCTCGTTCCATCCACTCCACAAGCGGGCTCCACGGCCCAGGTTGTCAGTTACCAGGCCGGCCGGATGCAAATGGAGACTCAGTCACCGGTCGACGGGCTGTTGATTGTGAGCGAGATATGTTACCCGGGCTGGAAAGCAACGCTGGATGGGAAGCCGGTCACGCTCCTGTGTGCGGACGGCATCCTGCGGGCGATCCCTGTGCCAGCCGGCAGCCACACCGTCGAATTACGTTTCGCTCCCAACAGCTTCCGGTTGGGTATGGGCCTTTCAGTCCTGGCCCTGGTCGGCCTTGTGGCAATCTGGGGGATCGCCGCAATTCGGCAAGCACGACTCTGACCGGGGTTGACAGCGTGTAACCGCTATTCTCGGTGGGTGGCCATACGGGTCGGCGACCGGTCTTATCTATGTTTTTTTGTTTCTTAGAACTTCGTGGGAGCAGCCTCTCACGAGCCTATTTCGCAAACAAGTCTGGGCGCGGTCCAATTTCTCCAATAAAAGATTTGGACCCATCAGGCAAACAAGCCGGTTGTCTCCTCCACCGAAGTATGCGATAATGGGGTAACGAGTGTTTGTCCCTTATCATCAACGTCCCACTTACCACGACCGCCACCTCAAAGGGTCAAGGCGTCACAGCCGGTTCATCAGTTAGCCAGGTCCACCTGCCACATCCACCAATGGTGCAGGCAGGTGGCATAAGTTACGCCACGAGGAGAGAGCTATGCGTCGTCCAGGCTTGTGGGTAGCGAATGGTACCCCCGGTGATCCCACCAAGATGTTGTCCTGGCGCCCCGGGGCGCTGACCTCCTTCTACGATTACCTCGGCCCCAACCATGTGCGCCAATATAAAAACCAACACCCAGAAATCCCGGTCATCATCCGGTTACAGCATCCCAAAAACTGGCATGAGGATCCCACCTTTTGGGCACGCTGGTTGGGCGACGAGGTGCTCAGCAAATGGCCCGATCTGCAAACGCTGGATCCCTACATCTACTTCGCCAACGAAATGAATCTGCATTACGAGAATGGGGACGACAATCCGGCCAATCAACCCCAGTACGAGACACGCGAGTTCTACCAGAAGTATGCCAACTGGGTGCGCATGACGGCCGACCGCATCAAACAGCAGCAGCCGGCCATTAAACTGGTCTGCCCGCCGTTTGCCTTCGGCCACCACGAAGACGGGGCGCCCGACGACAACGGCAACCCCAAAGAGGGTTGGGCCGGATACGATTACCTGGCTGACACTATCCGCACTCATTTCGACAACATCATCACCTTCCACGCCTATTGGGGCAATTCGGGCGGCAGCGTGCACGACTGGCTCTACGAACCCGGGCCTTCGAGTTGGTATGCGTTTCGCTGGCGACGCGTGTTGAAGCTCTTCGAAACACGCTTCGGCATTCAAGCCCAGGTCATCATTGACGAAGCCGGCAACATGCGAGCAGCCGATCCTGACTTCACCGACCAGGTCATTTACCACGCCCGCCAGTGCCTGGCCGATGCGCGTGTGATCGCCGTCACCTATTTCCTGTGGGAAGACCCGACGTTTTCGGCCGGCAACCTGCCCAACTCATGGGTGCAGCGCTGCCAGAACCTCGACAACCACGTGGCTCGACTGGAGGCAATGCCCGACGTGGTCGCTCAGCCGGGCCAACCGCCCCAGCCCGGACCGGACGGGACAACGATCCGAGTTTTGCTGACCGACGGCACGGTCAAAGTGATGCCGCTGGAGGAATACCTGCGTGGCGTCGTGCCGACCGAGATGCCCGCCAGCTGGCCTGTGGAAGCGCTCAAGGTGCAAGCGGTGGCCGCCCGTACCTACGCGATGGCCGCTATCGCGCATCCACGCCACCAACCCGACGCCGACATCTGCACCACGGTTCACTGCCAGGCCTACAACCCGGCGCGCATCAATCCGGTCACCGACCAGGCAGTCAAGGCGACGCGCGGGCAGGCGGTTCTTTACGACGGCGAGCTGGCCACCACCTATTATTCCGCCAACTGTGGCGGCTATACCGTCGGCAATGAGACCGGATTTGGCGGCCCGCCGGCACCCCATCTGCGCCCCGTGCCGTGCATCAACCCCGGCCCCAAGAACGGGCATGGGGTCGGCATGTGCCAGTGGGGCGCCCACGATATGGCCGAGGCCGGTGACGACTACATCACCATCCTGAAACACTACTTCACCGGGATCACCAT
>CAZHBM010000401.1:0-3674 GCA_964529945.1 uncultured Anaerolineales bacterium
AGCAGGCCGGCAAAGAAGCCCCATGTACCATGTGCTTCGTTCTCGTGTTCCTGTCTCTGATTGTCCATAATGTCTCCTCCTGTCTTTGAACTGGACGATATCAGCTGTTTCGGGTGGTGTGAGTCGTACGATCGGTGCCCGGCGTCTGCTCAAGCACCGATCGCCTGACCATACGAGAGACCGGACGATCTGCCGCGATTCGGACCACGCTAACGATACCCCAAAACAACAGCGCGTAGACCGCCATGGCAATGAGTGTCGTCGCTTCGAGGATCGTTCCACCGGACGTGGGCGTCCCAATCAATCCCGTGAACGGCGCCACGAACACCCCCGTAACTCCGTAGATAAAGACGGCAAAGCCGCTGTCGGGATTGGCCGCAATCAATTTCAACATGAAGCGCAACCCCAGCAGAACCTCCAGTAGAACCAGAATGGCCCACACAATCCGTACGACCTGGAACAAACTCATTCGCCGCTCTGCCGCTACATCACGTGTAACCTGCTCCGTCGCCGCGTAGCCAGGTTCCTCGGTGACCACCGTTTCTTCACGGCGGTCCACACCTACTTCGTTCTGTTGATTCGTTAACATGGTATCTGGTATATCCTTTCGATCATCTCTTGCAGGAGTCTTTGACGTGACGGAGCATGTGCATTTCAACCATCTCCCGCTTGCTTCCTCTTACCCCTGGCAATGGAAACTTGATCGTGCCGTAGAGGAGTGGGACTGACGCATCTCAGATTGGGGACAGGCTCTACCGGGTCTCCAACTCCTTCAGCCGCCGGTTGAATTCCTCTTCGGCACGCTCGCGCGTGTAGCCGTACTTCTCTTGCAGCAGACCGATGATGTGGTCGGCCTTGCCGCCCGCCCGTTCCAGGTCATCGTCCGTGAGTTTTCCCCACCATTCTTTGGCCCGACCCCGCATTTGCTTCCACTTGCCCTCGAATACATCCTTATTCATGTGATCCTCCTGGACCGTGGTCTACTGAAGGGTCACAAGTGGGACCTTCTGGCAGCGTCATTTCAATCCGGAGATCAGCGCAATCAGGCTGACAAGCCCGGCTCCCATGACCGCGTAGAGGCCGATACACAGGATGACGCCCAGCCACAAGATGCCGCGCTTAACCAGAGTTGGCCAACGATGCATGGGCGTCGACGACACAGTCATCGCTCGAACTACTGGGATCTCCATAAGCATTGGGCGTTGCATAGGTCCCCCCTTGTGATCCATCGCACCTCTACAGCACCTTATTCGCACACAACCAATGCACACCGATTAATGATGTTCCGCGGCTTCCGCTTCGGCTTTCGTCTTATGCACTGTCCCATCCGGGTGCTGCGGAGGGGAGTAAACTGTGTACAGCTTAAGCGGCCCGGTTGACGATGAATTGATCACATTGTGGTAGGTGCCAGCCGGCACCACAACCGCGCCGCCGGCACGGACCATATGTGTCTCTTCGCCGTTGAACACGAATTCGGCCGCTCCTTCTTCGATGCGGAAGAACTGGTCAACGTTAGGATGTACCTCGTCGCCGATTTCCTCGCCCGGCTGCAGAGACATCACCACAAGCTGGCAGTACTTGCCTGTGAATAGAACCTGGCGGAAATAGCGATTGTCCAGAGTCGTCTTTTCAATCGATCCAACGTAGCCGGTCACGTGTCTTCTCCTTGGTGTATTCCTGGTGTTGCCGATATTTCGCGAAAACTTCGGGTGGCAGTGCTCCCTGCGTCACCTTCTGCCCGCTTCGTCCGCGCTTGCCACCCGGATTTCTTCCTGCTATTTAGTTGTGCTGTCCCCAGCAGACCACGCTGTCTGGCGGACAGATTGAAGAGGGAAAGACCTCATCTGCGGCGGTTGAAGAGATTGACGACCGCCAGCAGAATGATCGCGCCCGCTAACGACACCAGTAAAGCCGGGATGCTGAAGTTGTTCTGGTTGATCGTGCCGATACCAAGCAGAGGGGTCAACACGATGCCTGCCACGAACGCACCGACGATGCCCACAACGATATTGAGCAGCAGGCCCTGCCGGTTCCCCATGAGGCTGCTGGCCACCCAGCCAATGATCGCACCGACGATGAGCCAGACGATGAAGTTTACCATTTTGTTCTCTCCTTTGTGAGTGTTTGAGATCGGAGCCCGCTCACCGGACCCTAAAACAACCTTTCACTTCACTGTAATAACTATACGCGCAATTTGCCCGCTGCACATCGTGAAGGACACTGATTTCAGATCAAGAAAAAGACCACTGTTAGCGCTATTCTGACCTAACAAAAAACTCCGATTGAGCTGAGGAAAACCTGGCTTGTGTCTACGACTTTTCTCCCATATGTGCCCCCCGTCCTCGGCTCACTGACCCAGGCTGGTCAGCCCTCTCCATAACGTACACAGCCCTGAACTTCAAGCCATTTGTATCTCTCTACATGAAGCGATATAATTGTAGGCGATTGTAGGCGGCGCATACGCAATAACTCGTCACCCCCAAAACGACTGCCTGAAACCTGCCTTGAACGCGCCGTTCTATCCCCCGAGGGACAACCTATGGACAGGGACGCGGAGCCATGAGCGCCACATCCGACATCCAAACCGATAAGCCTGAGGAAACTGCTGGAGCAGCGGCCGAGCTTTCCAGAATCAATGCCGACTTGCAGCAAGAGATTGCTGAGCGAAAGCAGGCGGAGGAGAGACTCCGGCTGCGACTGCTTGAGCTGGCGGTTCTGGCTGCCGTCGCCAGCGCCGGAGTCGAGGCGACCGGGGAGGATGAGTTGATCGAACGCGCCACACAAATCATCGGCGAGGCCCTCTACCCCGACAATTTCGGCGTATTGCTGTTGGACGAAGAGGCAGGCGTACTGCGCGTCCACCCATCGTTCCGTATTCGCGAAGATCGTAAAGAAGCGCGACGAATGCTGATCCCACTCGGCCGTGGGGTCAGCGGGCAGGTGGCGGCGAGCGGGCGCCCCCGCCGTATTTCGGATGTGACCCGCGAGGAGGCGTATCCAGAAGCGGACTCGCAGACACGCTCCAAGTTGTGTGTGCCGCTTAAGGCTGGGCAAAGGGTGATCGGTGTGATCAGCGCCGAGAACGTGCGCCCGGATGTCTTCAGCGAGGCCGACGAACGGCTACTGACGACATGCGCTGAGCAATTGGCGACCGCTATCGAGAAGATCAGGCTGTTCCAGGCCGAGGCGCGGCGCCGGCGGGAACTCGAAGCCTTGGTGATCATATCTTCAGCTTTGCGCCAGGCCCGGGCCAGTGAGCCAATGCTCCTGCCTCTGGTTGATCAATCTATGGAGGTGCTGGGAGGCGATGCCGGGGCGATCCTCCTGCTTAAAGGGGAGGCGCTCGTGCTCGTCGCCGGATACGGCCCGGCCGAAGTGCTGCAGGGGCGCACGCACCCGCCGAACAACGATCCTCCTTGGATGGTGGTGCAAACCGGCCTGCCTCTGTTTTTTCCCGACGCTGGGCAAACTGACCTGTGCGAACAGGGCGACCTTTGCCATGAGCTGGTGCAGGGAATGGCTTCGGCAGTCTTCATCCCCCTGAAGACTGCCGAAGCCACGATCGGTCTACTGCACCTGGCCTACCGGTCGCGCCGTGACTTCTCCGAGGGAGACAGACGCCTGCTCACTACCATCGCCGAGATAGCCGGGAGCGCCTTGCAGCGGGCCAACGT
>CAZHBM010000402.1:0-3668 GCA_964529945.1 uncultured Anaerolineales bacterium
ATACTGCAAAGGACGGTTTCCTGCCATTGAATCACGCTTCCCGGCACCGAGAACAGGCGGGTGGGCGAAAAGTATTCCAGTCACAAGAATTAACAAAGAGATAACACCGGCCACCGACTCACTTGGCCATCTACCAAGAAGATGGGATACACTCAGAACAGGCTTATTGTTGGCCTTGGTGTCCGAGCCTATGGTATAATCCTACAACCTATGCAATTAAGACTTTTTGATGGCAAACAGCCGTGTCAATTCTAACAGCCACCGGGCTAAGCAAACATTTCGGCGCCCAGGACATATTCAGCAACGTCAATATTTCCGCCGGCCACGGGGACCGCATCGGCCTTGTAGGGGCTAACGGCAGCGGTAAGACGACCTTGCTGCGTATCCTGGTCGGGTTGGAGATACCTTCAGGCGGCCAGGTTTACCGCAGCAAAGACCTGCGAATTGGCTACCTGGCTCAAGAGGCGACGCTGACCGACAACACGCGCTCGCTGTGGGACCTGGCCCTTTCGGCGTTCGACGACCTGCGCCGGCAGGCTCAGACGCTCCGAGACATGGAGCAAGCCATGGGCAGTGCCACAGACCCCGAAGAACAGGATCGGCTGCTGGCGCGTTACGGTCAACTTCAAGATGCCTTCGACCTGGCGGGCGGGTACGGCTATGAGTACCGCATCCGCCAGATACTATCGGGACTTGGTTTCCAGGAGACGGACTACTACCGGCCACTGGCACAATTGAGCGGCGGCCAACAGACGCGGGCGCAGCTAGCCCATTTGCTCCTGAGCCGGCCAGACCTGCTACTGCTCGACGAACCGACCAACCACCTGGATATGGCGGCGGTGGAGTGGCTTGAAGAATACCTTCTTGGCTGGGACGGCGCGATGGTGATCGTGTCGCACGACCGTTACTTCCTCGACAAGGTGTCGACGCGCATTTGGGATATGGTCCAGGGAGGAATCACTTCGTACCGCGGCAACTATTCCGGCTACGTTCTCCAGAGTGCGGCTAACTGGGAACGCCAGCGGCGGGAGTACGAACGCCAGCAGGAGTTCGTAACCAAGGAAGAAGATTTTATCCGGCGCAACATTGCCGGACAGCGCACCAAGGAAGCTCAAGGGCGGCGCAAACGGCTTGAGCGGATGGCGCTTAAAGACAGACCGACAGTCGAGCGGCAGATAAACCTGGATTTGAGTGCTGACCTGAGATCGGGCGATCTGGTCCTGGCAACCCACAATCTGGTTGTCGGTTTCGACCCGGCCGACCCGCTCTTCCGTTGCCCAGACCTGGAGATTCGCCGCCGGGAACGGGTGGCCTTGCTTGGCCCCAACGGAGCCGGCAAGACAACCTTCCTGCGGACGATCCTGAAAGAGGTCAAGCCGCTCACCGGCAACGTACGCATCGGTTCCGCCGTGGAACTGGGCTATTTCGCGCAGGCGCACGCCGGGCTCGATCTCAGCTGCAGCGTATTGGATGAACTGCTGGCGGTCAAAAACCTGCCATTGGCCGAAATGCGCAACTACCTGGCCCGGTTTTTGTTCACCGGCGACGATATTTTCAAACCGATTGCCAACCTGAGCGGCGGGGAGCGTGCCCGGGTCGCCCTGGCCAAACTATCGCTTGTGGGTTCAAATTTTCTGGTTCTGGACGAGCCCACCAACCATCTCGACATCCCATCGCAGGAAATCCTGCAGGACGTGCTGGCCGATTTCAGCGGGACCATCCTGCTGGTGTCACACGACCGGTATTTCATACAGTCGCTGGCCACCCAGGTATGGGCACTGGAGAAGAACCAGATATTCGTCAGCAAAGGTGGATATACGGCCTACCTGAAGGACCGTGAAGCAAGGCGAGCGGAGCAGGCCCCCGGCATCGGCTCGTCCCCCAAATCGTCGACGCAAGCAAGGCAGGGCGATTCGGGCAATGGCGGGGCAAAGCGCAAGGGCGAATACCGCCGGCAGCAAGCGTTGATGGAAGTGGAAGCTCAGATCCACGCCGCCGAGCAGCAACTGGCGCACCTGGCCGAAGAATTGGAGCAGGCCAGCCGGGCACAAGCCGTCGAACGGGTGATAGAATTGGGTGAGGATTATCGTTACGTCGAAGGCAGGCTTGAAGAGCTGCTCGAGCAGTGGGCATCGTTGGAGGCGACCTAACCATGGGCCAAAAGTACGTGATCGGATTAACGGGAAATATTGCCACTGGAAAAACCCTGGTGTTGCGTATGCTCAAGGAATTGGGCGCCTATACCATCGACGCCGACGATCTCGTCCATATTTTGATGCGCCGCGGCAACCGTCTGTACGACAAGGTTGTAGCCGAGTTCGGGCACTATATTCTGGACGAACAAAAGGAAATTGATCGCGGCAAATTGGGCGGTATTGTCTTCGCCGATGCGAAAGCGATGGCCCACCTGGAAAGTATCACCCACCCAACGGTCAAACAGGTTGTGGCCCAACTGACCGCCAAATCGCGGGCGGATGTCGTGGTTGTGGAGGCGATCAAGATCATCGAGTCGGGTATGGCCGACGATTACGATGCACTTTGGGTTGTCGTGGCTTCCCAAGACGTGCAGTTATCCCGGCTGGTACAGAAACGGCACATGAGACCCGACGAAGCCTGGCGTCGCATCAAGGCCCAGTCGTCGCAGGAAGAAAAAGCCGCCCTGGCGGATGTGGTGATCAACAACAGCGGCGACGTCTTACAGACCTGGAAGGCCGTACAGCGCCACTATGCGGCCATTCCGGCCCGCCCCCCAGCCGCCCAAAAGCCTCCTCTCGCCATCGAAGGCGAGCAACGAGCAAAGCCACTGAGCGAACAGGTCAAAGTGCGTCGCGCCAGCCGCGGTGATCTGCCGGTGCTGTTCAAAATGATGCCCGGCCCAGAGGCAGACGGCCAAGCACCGGACGAAAGTCTTTTGATGGAAAGATTCTTTTCCAAGGGATATTTTGTGGCCGAAGCTAACGACAGGCTGTTGGGCGCCGGCGCACTGTTCACCGAAAACCTGGTCGCCATTATTGACGACCTGTCCGTCGTGTCCGACGAACTCTGGCCACGGGTCGGCCAGGCTTTGTTGGACGCGCTGGAAAAGGAGATCCGGGAGTTGTCCTGCGAAGTCGGGCTGCTCTTTCTGGCCCCGCCGGTACAGGCACAGGAAACAGCGTTACTAAAAAAGAACGGCTACCAACAAAAAGCAGCCAAGGAACTCGTTAAAATCTGGCGCCAGGCGGCCGAAGAGTATCGCGATAGCGCCAATAGCGTTATGATGGTAAAACAATTTCTCGATCGTCCGATAATGAGACCGATGTAAGCGTCCCCGGCGCCGGGCAGCCGCCAGGTCGGCGGGCAAAACGATCGGACACCCGGACTCGCTGAATTGCTGAGAGGTACAACAACTATGAAAGGTATTCGTGGTTTTACGCAAAATCATCCCCAGATTACCGCCTGGATCGTTTTGGCTATCGGCATGGTAATCATTCTGGTCTGGTCCGCCAGGTCGGTCGGTTTCACGACCAGCCAATGGGCGGCCCTGGTGATCACCACCATTTTGCTGGCCGGTGCCTGCGTCTGGATTATCGGTTGGGGGGATGACCAGGAAGACGAAGAAGCAACGCCTCAAGTCGAATCCCAAGAGACGCCTACAAACAACCAGTAGTACCGACTGCAGCCAAGGA
>CAZHBM010000403.1:0-3666 GCA_964529945.1 uncultured Anaerolineales bacterium
CCTCGACACCCTCGACACGGCCGGCGGGTTTACAAAGATCGCCGGTGCCGGCCGAGCGGAAGGCAAAGTCACCTGCGCCTACCCGGCCGGTCGAGGCCGCTCCATCAAAACCGGCGCCAGAGCCACCGCCGGAGGAACCGCCTGCAGAGGTGCCTGAAAAAAAGACTGCGGTGCCCACGGTGCCCGGTGACCAATCGTCGCCGCTGGATATGCCGTCTCGCGAGGCCTATCCACGAAGCCAGATTCAGCGCGCACAAGCACCGGTGCCTGAGGATAAGGCTCCCCGGTCGCCGAAGGATCGGCGGGTAAAACAGGCGCCGCAGGTCGAGAGCACTCCGCCCAAGCCGCCGGCGCAACGGACCTTGCCGGTTCAAGGTGAGCCTCCCGAGACTAAGAAGCGACCGGCCGCAGCCAAACTTCCCGAGGTCGAGCCCAAATCGGCGCCGGCCAGGCGACGGGCGCCCGAGCAGGAGTCCGGTAAGGACCGGTCGCCGCTCCCTGCGCTGGCTGAGCCAATGCCCGATATTATTGGGAAGGGGCGTGGCAGGCGAGCGCCCGGCCAAACACCACCATTGACGGAGCCGCAAAAACCTGCGCCGCCGGCCAAATTGCCGTTGGCACGCAGCGCCAGGCCATTGGTGACTCATTTTGTCCAGCGCCAGAAGGACAGTGCGCGCACCGGTCCACCGCCGAAGCGCCCGACCATAAGCCAACCGGCGCCCCAAAAACGGGATGCGGCCGCCCCCAGCCTTAAATTGGTGAGCCAACCAGCCGGCTTGCGCTCGGTGGTCAGGCCAGCGGTTGCCAGGGCCTTGCCCCAGGCGACTGCCCCGGTACCGGCAGGCGAATCCGCCGGCGCACCTGCTGCGCTGGAGCGATTGCTGGCGACTTTGGCGGGAAAGGGGACTGGCGGCTCACAGGAACAGAAGGGCCTATCGTCTGCTCGCTATCCTACATTGCCGTTTTGGTCGGCTTCGGGTGGTGCGTTGCCCAGGCCGGTAACACCGCAGGTTGGCACCACCCGTGATGAGGAGATGCCCTTACCGTCACCCGTGGCACCGCCGGCAGGTCCGAGTGCGGAACCGGCGGCAGGTCCCACAGTGGCACAGACCATTCAACGGCGCGCCGCACCGCCGGAAGAAAGCGCAGCGCAAAGTGTGCTGCCGACCATTATTCAGCGGGCGGCGACTGAGGACAACGAAGAACAGTTGGAGGAGATTGACCTGGCTGACCTGGCGGAACAGGTCTACCCTTTGATCAAACGTATGTTACTTATTGAGCGCGAACGTGCATCGAAGCGCCTGCGGTAGAGTCCGCGGAAGCGACCGGTGCAGGAGGGTGTTTGAATTATGCTACCAGCTATGATAAATCCGGCATCTATGGTGACCAAGCCGAATCTTCTGGGGACACCGTCGGTAGCCATTGCTACCATCGAGGCAGTGGATGGCAAGGGCAATCCCATTATGGACGAACGGCGGGTCTATCTGCAGTGCCAGTTCAATCCGTCGCAACTCAAAATTGTCAAATCGGTCAATTGGAAAGCCCCCGAGAAGTACCCCCCGGCACGCAATGCGCCCGATCTGGCATTCGGAGGTGGTGAGCCGGCCACGTTCAGCCTCAGCCTGGTGTTCGATACTACCCAGGACACATTGTTGCAGGGCCGGGACGTGCGCAAACATACCAACCAGTTGCTGAAGCTGGTGAAAGTGTTTGGACAGAACATTAAACAGCGCAAGCCGCCCCCACGGGTCAAGTTTCAATGGGGCAAAATCACGCTGTTCCTGGCGGTGGTGGAAAAAGTGGAAATCACTTTCGTCCTATTTGAGGCCGATGGTACGCCTGTTCGGGCCAAGGTTGATGTGGATTTCAAGCAGCAAGATGATAGTGACGATCCGGCGCCGCCGCAGAATCCGACCACCCGCACCGAGCCCCGGCGAACGCGGCGAGTGCGTATGGGAGAACGATTGGATCTGATCGCGTACGAGGAGTACGGACAGTCGTCCCAATGGCGTTACTTGGCGGAAGCCAACGGACTGTTGGACCCGGCAGCGCTGGAACCCGGTCAAATTCTGATTATCCCGCCGTTGCCCTAAGCGTTTGTTCCCGGGAGGGGATTTTACTGTGCCCGATAATGTGATTGTGACGGTCGATAAGCGTGAGCAGTCGGCGATGGAGACCGACCTGATTGAGGTATCGGTCGACACGAATGTTTTCCTGCCGGCGATGTTCTCCCTGACTGTGCAAGACGAAGCTGACCCGAACAGCGGCAAATATCGCTACGCCGATTCGGACATTTTTGCGGTCGGGGCAGAGGTCAAGGTTGAAATTGAGACCGATGAGATCCCGGGTGAGCCTGGCACAGTCCGGGACACGTTGATCATCGGCGAAGTGACGGCAGTCGAGCCGTCCTTTTCGTCGGAAGGTATGGCGCTGCTGTCTGTACGCGGCTACGATCGATCTCACCGCTTGACACGCGGCAAAAAGACGCGCACCTACGGCGATGCAAACCCGCAAGGCTCGGGCATCGGCGAAGATCGTATCGTCCAGACGATCCTGCAGGAGACGAGCGGTCTCACAGGATCCCAGATCGACACCTCGGGCATTTCCAGCTTGAAATATCCGTACGTGATGCAACACAACCAAAGCGACCTGGACTTTCTATGGTCACGCGCCCGGCGGGTTGGTTACCAGGTGTATGTGGACGACAATAAGCTCTATTTTCAGAAGGCCGACGCCCATCGGGGAACCCAAAGCAGCAAACCGGCAACCCTGATTTGGCCGCTGAATTTGGCCAGTTTCGAGCCTCGATTGACCTTGATCCATCAGGTGGATAAGGCGGAGGTCAGGGGCTGGGATGCCGCGGCCAAGCAAGTCATCACCGGTACTTCCAGTGCTGACAATAGCAATACCATCCCCAAGATCGGGCTGAACAAAAAAGGTAGTGCGTTGGCCAAAGAAAAACTGAGTGGGACCGCCGAGCAGATTGTGGTCGATCAGCCGGTGTATACCGTCGACGAGGCCAAAGCAATGGCCCAGGCAGCCTTCTCAGAAGCCGAGGCTGAGTTCATTACCGCCGAGGGTACGTGCCGGCAAGGCGACCCACGGCTGATTGCCGGCCGGGTGGTGACCATCGACGGCGTGGGCCAGCGTTTCGGCGGCGATTACTATGTCACAGAAGCGCGCCACATGTTCGTCAGTGGCTCGTACCGGGTGAGTTTCAGCGTCACCGGTCGCACGCCGCATACGCTCAGCTACCTGGCCAATCAGGACAACGGCGATAATGTCGGTCGCATCTATGGTGTGGTCACAGCCAAGGTCACCAGTCTAGAGGATCCGGAGAATTTGGGACGCATACAGGTGATGTTCCCCTGGATGCCGAAATACAAAGACGCCGATTTGAGCAGCAACTGGGCGCGCATCGCTGTGCCCATGGCCGGCAAAGATCGCGGCTTGTTCTTTATGCCAGAGATTGATGACGAGGTGTTAGTGGCCTTCGATCACGGCGATCCCAGCTTCCCCTACGTGGTTGGTGTGCTGTGGAACAACAAGGATAAACCGCCCAAGGGCACCAAAGACAGCGTTTTTTCCAGTGACAAGAAGAAGGTCGATGAACGGGTGATACGCTCGCGCAGCGGGCACCTGATTGTGTTGGACGATACCGAGGGT
>CAZHBM010000404.1:0-3659 GCA_964529945.1 uncultured Anaerolineales bacterium
GTACCGGCTTGGCTGGTTGCCTGTGAAAGACATCTTGAAATATAATTAGTGCCGGCATAACGAATGTATCATTGTGATCATAGTCCATAACTGGCAGTTCTGTCCCCATGCCAGTGACCGAATGTATCCCAAAACGAATTCAGGAAGTGTTGCGGAGCGGACAGACGATGTTCCATTCGCTTTTGCAGCGTTGGGGAGAACTTGGTTTCAAGAGCCCGGACGTTGTAGCAATTCCTTTCGACATCGTGTACACGGTGGCGCGATACACCCACACTTATGGCCGCCTTCCCAATCTGATATCTCCGCGCACGTTCAGTGAGCATCTCAATCACAAGAAGCTGTTCGACCGCCGGCCCATTTTGACCCAATTGGCGGACAAATATGCAGTTCGCCGTTACGTTGCCGAACGGGTCGGGGCTGAGTTCTTGCCCGACTTGTATCTGGTAACCCAAAACCCCGACCAAATACAACTCTCAGCCCTCCCCGAGCGGTTCGTGATAAAGGCCACTCACGGTAGTGGCTGGAGCATTATCGTTACCGATAAGTCGACTGCCGATGAGGAGGCGATCAGGTGCCGCTGTGCCACCTGGCTCAAGAAGAACTACTACGAGCTCAAGAGAGAATGGTGCTACAAGGATATTCAACCGCGGATCATCGTGGAAGCGTTCCTGGGCGACTCGGATGGACGTGTGCCCGTGGATTACAAACTCTTCTGTTTTGACGGCAGCGCCAAACTCATACAGGTTGATATCGGCCGCTTTGAGTCTCAAAGACGCTACTTCTACGATCTACAATGGCATCGCGTTGATGTGAAGCTGACCCATACCCCTGGGGAAGGTCAATTGCGCCGACCAGATAACCTCGAGCAGATCATTCAGACTGCAGAATCGTTGGCCGACGGCCTGGACTTTGTGCGAGTGGATTTGTATAGCGTCCAGCAGCAGGTCTATTTCGGCGAGATGACAAATTATCCCGGTCGGGGGTTCAGTCCATTTGAGCCATCGGAATGGGACGCGATTCTGGGGTCGTTTTGGGCATCGGAACGATGAGATAACAAGGACCTGACGATAAGCCAGGTTTTATGGACGAAACGGGTTTCCAATCTCAATCTGGAAACCCGTTTCGTTTTCCGGTCGAAGTCTGCCGGTACGTTACAGTTCGTGCACGGTGCGATGAATGATGTCATCCTGGGTGGCTTTGTCCAAGGTGACGAAGAGGGCGCTGTAGCCTGCGACACGCACCACCAGATCGCGGTACTGTTCCGGGTAACGTTGAGCGTCCAGTAATGTGTCTGTGTCCACGGTGTTGAATTGCACGTGCCACACCTTCAGGTTGCGGAATCCCTTCATCAAGGTGACGAGTTTTTGCAGCCCGGCTTCATCAGCCAGGGTGTGCGGCGAGAGGCGGATGTTGAGCAACTGGGCCAACATTTTGATCGTCGGCAACTTGCGTACCGACTGCAGAATGGCCGTCGGGCCGGCCACGTCGGTGCCGTGCACGGCTGAAACCCCTTCGGCGATGGGTTCGCCCGCGCGACGCCCATCCGGAGTTGCGCCGATCTTGGACCCCAGCGGCACGTTGGCCGAGATGTTGCTGGTCGAACCCGCGTACCCGCCGCCGATAGGCCCTCGACCAAAGCGGGTATTGTGATATTTGACCATCTCCTGCTGGTAATCGTACATCACTCTCGCAGCCAGGGTGTCGACCTCGTCGATGTCATTGCCGTATTTGGGAGCGTGCAACAGTCGCTGGCGAATTACCTCTCCGTCAGTCCCCTCAAAGCTGCCGGCCAGGGCATCGACGACCTGCGCGGCTGAAAGAATCCGGTCTTCAAACACCAGTTGCTTCAACGCCATTAAGGCATTGGCTACGTTGCTGACGCCCGATTGCAGGCCGCTGACCACGTCATATTTTGCCCCACCCTCCTTGATGGTCAATCCGCGCTGCAGGCAATCGCCTACCAGGGCGGAACAAAACGCATCCGGCACCAGCTCCTCCAGGCAGGTATCTGCAATTGCGTCCAGGTGGAAAGAGGCGCGAATGTAGAACATATATTGTTGGTAAAAAGCCTGATACAGATCCTCAAAATCAGAAAAGGAAATCAACGTCTTTTCTGAAGGCAGAAGTTGCAGGCCGGTATTGGGATCGCGCCCGCCGTTGAGCGCCATCTCCAAAACCTTGAGCACGTTGAGAAAGGACATCCCGGTGACGCGATAGCCCCATTTGCCCGGTATGGCCGCCTCAATGCAGCCGACGATGGCGTAATTGTAGGCATCCGCCGGCTCCACCCCTTTTTCCAGCATGGCCGGAATGATGATTTCGTCGTTTTTCATTGCCGGCATACCGAAACCCAAACGGATGGTACGCGCACATTCCAACAAAAAGCGCTCGGGCGTGCCGTTGTGAATACGGGCCGAGACATTGGGCTGGGTCAGGCGAACGTTGCGGATGGTTTCCAGCACCATGTAGCTGACGTCGTTGGTGGCATCTTGCCCGCTTTCGGATTGCCCAGCAATGGTGACGTTTTGATAGGTCGGGTATCCGATGCCATAACGGGTATGATCCCAGGGGCGCACCTTGATAATTGAGAAGAGCTTCAACCATAGCAGTTCCAACAACTCCTGGGCCTGTTCTCGTGTAATACGGCCGGCTGTCAGGTCAGCCTGGTAGAAGGGATAGGTCAATTGGTCGAAGCGGCCCAGGGAGAAGGAGTGGCCGTTGCTCTCGATCTGGGTGACGAGGTGCACGAAATAGGCGGACTGCACCGCTTCCTGGAACGTGCGTGCCGGCTTGGCCGGAACCCTGCGGCAGACGGCGGCGATGTTTTCCAGCTCTTGCCGGCGCTTGGTGCTGGTGGCCGGCAAGTTTGCCTGGCGTTCGGCCTCGTCTGCGAAACGGGCAGCGAAGTCAATCGCTGCCTGCAATGTGATGACGGCTCCGAGCAGAAACTGTCGTTTTTTGAAACTGCCGGCTTCATATGGAGACAGGTTGTCCAGCTGGGCCTGCGCTTCGTCGCGTATCCCTTCCAGGCCGACCTTGAGCACCTTGTCGATATCAACGATTATGTGGCCGTCGCCGGAGGTGATGTTGCCGCGCCCCGAGATGGCACCGACTTGCTGAGCACCCAACACCTGGCTGGTCATCATAGCATTGGCCCGATCGTTGAGCGTTTTGCCGCGCCAGGCGGGTACGATGGTTTTTAGAATGTGTTCCTTGACCTGGGGATCGACCTCGAACACGTCGGCCCGGCGGTTGGGAAATTCGTCGATCTCATCCTCCAGGAAGTCAACCAGATATTCGGGAAAAAGAGGAGCGGCTCGCGGCGCGCTGGCTTGATTGCCGACGATCAACTCGCCCTCATCGATGTAAATACGCATATTGGCCAAGATGTGCGCCAGGGCTCTGGCGCGGCGCAGCACGGGAACGTCGGCCTGGAATCGGTCATAGGCTTCTGTGATCAGCAGCCCCCGGTCGGCACACAAGGAAGGCGTGGTGTGGAGCAGGCGATCGCGTAATCTTTGAACGCGTTGGGTAGAACCGGCCGGCAGTGACGATGCACTGTCTCCGGCGCGGGCACGATTCATCTCCAGGGCTATGTCTTTAGTCATAGTTTCCATACGTAATCTCGCTTTTCTCTCTTTTCACAACTTGTCGGTCAG
>CAZHBM010000405.1:0-3638 GCA_964529945.1 uncultured Anaerolineales bacterium
GCTACGACTCCGACATGGCTCAGTTCGTCGGCGACACCGTCTTGACCAGCCCCGTTTGGAACTGGGGCCCCAAGTACACCCAGATCGCCGAAGACATCATGAATGGCACCTACGAGACCGAGTCGTACTGGGGTGGGATGGCCGACAACATCGTCATGCTGGCCCCCCTGTCCGACATCGTACCGGCTGATGTTCGGGACATCGTCGCCGAACGAAAAGACATGCTCACCACCGGCCAGTGGGACGTCTTCTGCGGGCCGATCACCGGCGCCAACGGCAATGTCGTGGTCGCCGAAGGCAACTGCCTGACCGATGCAGAAATGCTCAGCATGGATTACTTCCTCGACGGCGTCGCCGGTGAGGCGCCCAGCCCGGCGCCGGAAGGCATCGGTGAGCCTTCGCCGCTTGCCAGTGGCGGCGGCGGGACCGCGATGCCTGCCGTAAAGGAAGTCAAGGCCGCCTGGATCTATGTCGGCCCGGTTGGTGATCTCGGCTGGAGCTACGCCCACGATCAGGGCCGGCAATCAGCAGAGGAAAACCTGCCCTATCTGACCACTGCTTACAGTGAGATCGTCCCCGAAGGCCCGGACTCGGAGCGCGTCATCCGCGACTACGCCGAAAAGGGCTACGACATCATCTTCGCCACCTCCTTCGGCTACATGGACTCGGTCATCGCCGTAGCCCAGGCCTACCCCGATGCCGCCTTCGAGCATTGCACCGGCTATGAGATGGCCGAGAACGTCGCCATCTACGACGGTCGCGGCTACGAGGGCTGGTACCTGGCAGGCATCACCGCCGGCCGCATGACCAAATCCAACCAGCTCGGCTACGTAGCGCCCTACCCGATTCCCGAGGTGGTGCGCAACATGAACGCCTTTGCCCTTGGCGCCCGCTCGGTCAACCCGGACGTCACCGTGCAGCCCGTGTGGATCTACAACTGGTTCGATCCGCCGGCCGAACGTGAGGCGGCCCAGGCGTTGGTCGACGCCGGGGTGGACGTGGTAGCGCGCGAGAGTGACTCGCCTGAGCCTGACAAAGTCGCCGAGGAAGCCGGCGTTTACGCCGTTGGCTACAACGCCATCTCCTCCGACGTGGCACCCGACGCCGTGTTGACGGCGCCGATCTGGGATTGGGGCGTCTACTACACCCAGACGATCCAGGACCTGGCCGAAGGCAAATGGAAATCCCACGCCTACTGGGGCAACATGGCCGACGGACTCCTCGACCTGGCGCCCTTCGGCAGCATGGTACCCCAAGCCGTGCAGGACGAGGTCAACGCCGCCAAGGCCAAGATCATCTCCGGCGACCTGCTGCCCTTCACCGGCCCAATCAGCGACAACACCGGTGAGTTGCGGGTTCCCGCCGGACAGTCTATGACCGACGAAGAACTGCTCTCCTTCGACTGGCTGGTCGAGGGAGTTGCGGGCGAGATTCCCCAGTAGAATCACGCCGACGTTTGAATTGGGTGCCGGGACTAGATCCCGGCACCCAATTATTTATTGGTCGTCGAAAACCAGGCCAGCTGCATGATTCCCGCTGGTTTGCGCGGCCGGCAGCCCGCGTGGAAAGCTGCCTCTTAGCTCAGGAGCCTGCCCTGTGAAGGCGTCTAAATCCTGGCTGCCCTACCTCCTGCTGAGTGTGCTGTTTTGGTGCCTGGTATTGGCGCTAATCTTCAGCCGAAACATCCTCCCCAACGATACCGCCGACGAAGTCAAGTTTCACCTTCCCACCATTCTGACCATTCTCGAGCGCTACCCGTTCTTTGATCTGATACACTACGGGGCAGCCACCACCCCGCTCTATCACCTGACCCTGGCCGCCGCGGCGCAGCTGGTCGGTCCTGGTCTTTTCCAGCTCAGAATCGTCTCGGCCGGGTTGAGTTTTGTCTGCCTGTTAACGATGGTCACCTATCTGCGGCGCCGGGGACCGGCACGCTCGGCCTTGTTCTTCGGTGTGTTGGTTCTTCTCTCACCCTACTTCCTGGGGCCGGCCGCCCGGCTTAACACCGACAATACCGCTCTGTTCTTTGGCGTCCTTTCCCTGATGATGCTCGACCCGGTCATCACCCGGCCGCCTCGCTTCACGGCGGCCGCTCTGTTGATCACGTTGTCCATCCTGACCCGCCAGGTCTACGCCTGGCTGATTGCCGTTTATGCCTGGACAGGCCTGCTCAAGCCGCTCCTTGATCGGCCCTGGCGAAGTTTTCCCTGGCGCCGGCTGTTGCCCCTGGCGCTGCCGCTGGCAATCCTGCTGGCCTTCTTTCTACTGTGGCAGGGTCCGGAACCGCCGTCCTTCACCAGTCACCAGCGGCACTTGAGCCCTCAGTCGCCGGTCTATATTCTCTCGCTGCTGGGTCTCTACGGCCTGTTTTTCCTGCCCTGGTTTTGGCAGATCGTGCGCCAACAGGCCGTCCGGTGGGAATACGTCCTGGCCGCATTCCTGGCCGGCCCGCTTTGGCTGGCCGTGCTGCCGGCACCAACGTTGACTGCCACGGAAACCGGCGGTATGTTGTGGCTGTTGGCCGGCTACCTTCCGGTTTTCCGCCACACGTCGCTGATCTTCTGGCTCCTTCTGCCGCTGGGGACGCTGTGGTCTTGCCTGTTGGGTCTCAGCCTGCTGCGCCGGCGGGACTACCTGGTACCGGTTGCCTTCTCCGCCTGGGCGCTGGCCAATATGTTCAATGCCAAGGTCTACCAACGCTACTACGACCCGTTGTTGCTGTTCTTTTTTGCCTACGCGCTTCTGCCCATCCGGCCGTCCTCCCGCCTGGCCTGGTTGCCGCCCATAGCCTTGCTGGCCGCTTTCGGCCTGCGCGCCGGCTCTCTTTTCCTGCGTTGAAGGTGCCGCCAGGTACAACGTAGGGGCGCGCTGCGACCGGCAGCCGTCCCGCCAACACACTGCCCCGCCATTTCAGGATGGATAGACTCGTCGCTCCCGGCGGGTCCGCGACCCGCCGGCTTTCCACGGGGCCAGTCCCGGTTTGTCACGGGTGACCCGCCCGTTGCTCCCAACCAGTCCACTGTCCTCGTTAGGGGATAACTGGTTGCCCGGCGAGTCATGGACTCGCCGGGAGCTGGATAGGGGAGAAGAGCCACCGGGAGAACGCGGGCCGGCGCCGCCAGGCAAAACGTGGGGGCGCTTCGGGAAGCGCCCGACGGCGCAGACCCACTCGACCGGCAGATTCCCCCTCATCCCTACCTTCCCCCAAAGGGGGAAGGAGCCAGCAGCCGCGTAGCGGCTTGACTCTCTTTGCGCGCGGGTTCAGCCCCGCGCCTGCTGTGCTTCCTCTCCCTTGAGGGAGAGGATTGAGGTGAGGGTGATTGCGGAAGGCACGACGTAGCTGGTTATACAGCGGACGGTGGACAATTGCAGACCCACTCGACGGTCACATTCCCCCTCATCCCAACCTTCCCCCCCGAGGGGGAAGGAGCCGGCATCCGCATAGCGGCCTGGCCGCCCGCGACCGGCAGCTATCCCGCCAACACACTGCCGCGCCATTTCAGGATGGGTAGACTCGTCGCTCCCGGCGGGTCCGCGACCCGCCGGTTTTCCACGGGTGACGGTCTGCGGAGAACGGCCAATTGACAGCACCTATTTCGACCACTGAAGATACACCATGAGCCCAAAATTGCTCTTGT
>CAZHBM010000406.1:0-3632 GCA_964529945.1 uncultured Anaerolineales bacterium
CGGTGAGCTGGGGTCGAGCAGATTGGCGTGGGCGCAGACACTGGTGATGGTCAGCCCATGTTTCTCGAACATGTCGAGCACGTCGCGCGGGTTGTCATCCAGGCTGACGGTGGCGGTGAAGCCGAACTCACGTCCCAGGATGCCGCCAGGGTGGTTGTCGGTGACGTCGGCGCACTTGAACCCCAGTCCGGCGATGCGTTCCAATTGGTGGTCCAACAGGGAGAATGGGTCTACCAACGCGAAACATCCAACTTTCATCAGTCCCTCCTTAAACAGGCGGCGCGGTAAGCCGAAAGCTCAATCGCGCCTGACGATGCCGAGGCCGTACAGGCTCGGTTGTTAGTTTCACCTATTCCATGTATATGCTAAAATTGACAAACGATCTTTCAATAACGGCGATTGGTAAATTTTGAACGTTTTTGGCGGCCGGGGGATGACGATTATGGGAACGGCAGTCGTATTTCAGAATCAGGATACCGAGTATCGGGCCGATACCTGCGAACCGCTCAAGGCGGCGGCTGCCCGGGGCGAGGTTCACCTGCGGGCGTGGTCGCGGGGTGATTATCCCGGCCTGCGCCTGGGCAACCAGGCGCCGAAAGAGGTGCGTTCGGTCGGCATTTGGGACGCCCAGAGCCACCAGACGTGGGGCCTGGAGCGACACTGCAATGAGGGTATCGAGCTCACCTACGTGGCCGGCGGGCAGGTTGGTTTTAGCGTGGGCCGGCGGGCATGGACCTTGCGTCAGGGCAACCTGACCATCACACGCCCCTGGCAGTTCCACCAGGTGGGCAGCCCTCACGTGACCGCCAGCCGGCTGTACTGGTTGATATTAGACGTGGCCGTGCGCCGGCCCAACCAGCAATGGCGCTGGCCCGACTGGCTGGTGTTTTCGCCGGGCGAGCTACGGCGCCTGACCGACCTGTTGAGCCAGAACGAACACCCGGTGTGGTCGGCCAGTAGCGACACGGTCAGTTGTTTCAGTAAACTGGCCGGTTTGTTGGAGAACAACAGCCCAGCCGGCAGCGAAACCAAGCTGAAACTGTACATCAACGAGCTGTTGGTGGCGGTGTTGGAGATGCTGGACCAGGAACACGTTCCGCTGGACACCCACCTGACCACGTCGCAGCGCACGGTGGAAATGTTTCTGGAGGGGTTGGCCGATCACCTCGACCGCGAGTGGGACCTCAACACCATGGCGCGCCAGTGCGGCCTCTCGCGCAGCCAATTCACCACCTATTGCAGGCAACTGACGAATATGACCCCCATCGAGTATTTGACCCACTGCCGCGTCGAGTCGGCCTCCGCCCTGCTATTAGCCGATCCGGACAGGCCGATCACCGACGTGGCTTTTGCCTGTGGCTTCAACTCCAGCCAGTACTTCGCCACCGTATTCAGTGCCGTCAAAGGCCGTTCACCGCGTGCCTTCCGGCAGGGGGACGATCGGTCCTGACGCGGCGCCAGCCGGCGTTCCATCCGCGATATTCCTCCCTATTTGACTCTGCCTGCCCCAAATGCTACGCTATTGTATAAGCAATAAAATAATAGTTGGTTTGTGAATATGTCACCGTCGGATGTAGTACCATTTCCAAGACGTTGCCACGACTTCAAAGGAGATCTGCAATGAAACCCAAGGCTATCGTTCTGGTATTAGTGATTTTGGTTGCCCTGTTGGCGGCTTGCGCAAGCCCACAGGCCGCCGTCCCTCGGCCCGCCACCGCCCCAACCGCTCCTGCTGCAGCGCCCCAAAGTGTGAACGTGTTTGCGGCTGCCTCGCTGACCGAAGCGTTAGCCGAGATAGGGCAGCGCTTAGGATACGATTAACAGGAACCCGGCTGGACACGGTCACAAGCGAACTTTAGAAGGCTTCTGGTCTAGCTTGGAACCAGGTATTTCACGCCGTCGAAGGGGAATCTCGTCGTTCGTCGGGTTCGATGTGGACGGTAATCGGACCGACGTTTGGCAACTGAGCCTGGAGGCGGCGTTCTAATTGGTCGGCCAGGCGGTGTGCCTCGGCCACCGGCAGTTGCGGATCGGCGCTGCAGTGCAGCGCCAGGTCGTAACCGTTAGGGCCTGGGCGGATGTGAATGTCGCCGCAGGTGCCCACTCCGGGCAATTCCTCAACGATGGCGGTGATTTCGCTTTTCCAGCGCGACTCCTCGGCGGGAGTCAGCGGCGCGACCGAGACCGTTGCCGGCGTAACCGGTTCAATGTGACTGTTGACGTCCTGTACCCGGGGCAATTCCTGGCGTACCCCGGCCTCGAAACGGGTCACCAGTGCGTGGGCTGCTTCCAGGTTGAGGTCGGGCGGGACTTCTACGTCCAGGTCAACGGTGTAATGCTCGCCGGCCTGGTGAGCGTGCACGTTGTGGGTGTGCAGGCCGTAGCGGGCGGCGATGGTGCTGATGGCCTCGAATAATGTCTCCTCGGATGATCGCACCGGTTCCACGTGAATGACCACGTCCCCTTCGGGTATCAGCCTGGTCAGCCTATCCTCCACTGCCGATGAGATCTCGTGGGCGCCTTCCAGCGTGGCGCTACGGTCGACGTCGACGACCAGGTCGATGAACTCGGTCGCTCCGGCCTGGCGCACGCGGACCGAGTTGACCGCCTGCACGCCGGGTATTTTTCCGGCCTCGTGCGAGATCTGCTCGGCCAATCCCGGCGGCGCCGAGTCGAGCAGCACGGCGACGGTGCGGCGACCCAGTTGTATGCTGACGTAGATGACAATGAAGGCGACTGCGAGCGCGGCGCCGGCGTCGGCTTTGCCCAGCCAGGCCCATTGAGTCCCCAATCGTTGGCTCAGCCAGACGGCAGCCAGGCCGACAATCACCACCGACGAACTCCAGATATCGGTCGAGAAATGCAACGCGTCGGCCTCCAATGCCTGGCTTTTATGTTTTTCGGCCGCCCGGGCCAGGATGCGCGAGCGGGAAAAGTCAACCACAATCGAGACGGCCATGACGGCAAAAGCCCAGATGGTGGTTTCCACGTGGACAGTCTTGAAGAAGAGCCGTTGCACGGCCTCATAGATGATCCAGGCACAGGTCAACAGCAGGAGTAGCGTTTCGACCAAGGCCGACATATTTTCGATCTTGCCGTGCCCGTACATGTGCCGTTTATCGGCCGGCCGGTCGGAAAGGCGCACCGCCAGGAATGTAACCAGGGCGGCCACCAGATCCAACCCCGAGTGGGCGGCTTCGGCCAGGATACCAAGGCTGCCGGTCAGAATACCGACACTCAACTTGAGGCCGGTCAACAATACTGCCGCCACCACCGAACTGAGGGCGGCGTGCTGTTTTTCTCTTTCTTTTTCCGATTGTTGGGTGGAGGCAGTTTCCATAGAATTGCACCATTGGTTTGGATGCCCGAAAAGCATCACGCGGCGCGGTACGTTCTCTACTTGAGCACGACCGCAAACTGTAACAGCCGGATTGTGTGGCTTGCCCCGATTTGTACACGATTATGCCCGGCCGGTCAAACACGGAGCGGCGCCGGTGCGTGTTTGATTTTCTTGGTAGATGGCTATGTGAGTCGCCGGTCGATTAATGTATCTCTTTTTTCTTGTGGGTGGAAAGCTTTCCACCCACAAAAAGAATACCTGATTCTATGCGCGGCTGGGACCATTATGTGAG
>CAZHBM010000407.1:0-3589 GCA_964529945.1 uncultured Anaerolineales bacterium
CCGATCCGCTCAATCCGATGACGGCCACGAACTGCCCGTCCGGGACGTCAAAACTGACATTGTCCAACGCCAGCACTTTGCCGTCGTATATCTTGGTCAGGTTCTTGATCTCTAGCAATGGTCGCTCCCCGGGGTAACATCTAGGAACTGCGGGAACACAGCTCAAGGCCAACAAGCCCCCTGAGAGACCTGAGCCCGGGAGTTGATTTGTACCCCGGCATCGGGTCGCTGGGGAAAGCAAACGCCTTTCTCAAAGCGCCTGTCGTTTTTTGTCAGAGGGGCACAGGCAACTGCACCCCTCTGAGTTTGTGCTCTCAGTTTGTCCTGGCAGTACCACGAACCCTGCCTGTGCTGGACTGAAAAAAGGAAGGCCCAGCCGTGGGCTGAGCCTTCCTGAAGCTACATCATCCGCCGAAGATGTCCTCTTCCGTGTATCCCAATCCGCTGACCAGCCTGCGGATCACGTCGTAGGCCGAGTCGGGGATCGGCTCCAGGCCGGTCCAGCTGTAGAACTGGTCCGAGCAGATGGACTCCTGGCAGGCTTCGGAGGCGGTGAAGGCAACCATGGCATCCATGATCTTGCCCCTGAGTTCCGCAGGGAACTGAGCGCTGAAGCTCATGGTGTCGTTGGGGATCGGATCGGTCAGCATCATGATGCGGACCTTGTCGAAGACATCCGGCGCCGTCTCCATTACAGCGATGCGGGCATCCAGGACGCGCACGTCACCGGCGTAGACCTTGCCCTCATCGTTCATCTTGACGTCCTTGTAGTTGTACGGCTCGGGATTGTCACCAATCTTCCACGCCGGGTCGGTGAGTGGAGCGCTGAAGTAGGTGGTGGCGAAGTCGACCTCACCGTTGTAGACGGCCAGGACTGCTTGCGGATGTCCACCAGCCTCGACGATCTCACCCGGCTCGACGCCGGCTTCCTTGAACATCACTGACGGGTACAGGTAGCCGGAGGTGGATCCCAGATCGGGAACGGCCCACTTCAAGCCGGCCAGGTCTTCCAAGGTCTGGTAGTCGCTGTCGCGCGGCACGAGGAACTGGGCCCAGTAGGCCGACCAGCCGTAACGAACGGCGGCTGCACCAACTTCGACGCCGCACTTCTGGTTGGCGATGACGTAACCGAGCGCCGGGATGAAGCCGATCGTGTCGGTCGGCGAAGCGCACATCGCCTCGACCGTGGCTGCGTAGCTGGTGGGTACATCCACCGTAAACGAGAATCCGGTGGCATCCTGCAATGCCTGGGCCATAATCTCACCGCCGGTGACGATAACGCCGGCGTCGACTGATGGCACAAACAACACCTTGATCGGATGGGCTTCAGATCCAATGCCCGTCGCCGGGGCAGGCGATTCGCCCATGCTGGCGGCGCCGCCGGTCAGGTCACCGGTCAGAGGATCGACCCCGGTATCCAGGGAACCATCAGCCAAGGCCTTGAAGGTCTCATCCAGCTTGGTTTTGACCTCTGCCGGGATGGCATCGGCCGCTTCGTGGAAGGGGGTCAGGCCCACGCCGTTCGAGGCGGCGTCGAACATAACCGTACCACCCTGGAAATTGTCATCAACAGCCGACTTGATGGCTTCGTAAACGGCCACGTCGACGCGCTTGCCGGCGCTGCTCAACAGCTTGTCGGCGCCCGCTTGTTCGCCGTTCTTGAAGGTGGTCAGGAACTCGTCCTGGTCCACGCCGATGACCCACACGCCCTGTTGGGCGGCACCGGAAATGGCGCCGGAGCCGGTCGGGCCGCCGGCGCCGAAGATCACATCCGCGCCTTCAGCAATCTGGCTTTCGGCGGCTGCCTTGCCACGGGCCGGATCGGTGAAGCTGTCAATGTAGACGCCGATGACGCTGCACTCGGGGCAGGCGTAGGCGACGCCGTTCTCATAGCCGTGGCGGAACTTCTTCACGGCCGGTACTTCCATACCGCCGACGAAGCCGACCGTCTTGCTCTTGGTCATCAACCCGGCCAAAACGCCAGCCATGAAGCCGGCCTGATCCTCACGGAACACCAGGCCGTCCACGTTGGGGATCGGCGGGTCATAAGCAAAGTCGACGATGGCAAACTTGAGGTCGGGGTAGGCTTCGGCCATCTTCTGGGTGGTCTCGCCCATCATAAAGCCGACCGTGACGATCATGTCATAGCCTTCGTCGATGAACTGCTTCACGTTCTTTTCGTAATCGGTAGGCTGCTGGGTCTCAATGAAGGCGCTTTCCAGGCCGAAGTCTTTAGCCGCCTTGGTAAACCCTTCATAGGCGAACTGGTTAAAGGTACCGTCGTTCACCTTGCCCACATCGGTCACCAGGCCGATTTTCTTAATCCCGCCTGCCGCGGCCGGAGCTTCCGTGGCCACTGGTGCGGGGGTGTCGGTCGGGGCAGCGGTTGGGGCTTCTGTCGCCGCCGGGGCACCGCACTGGGCAGCGACCATTGAAAGGACTACAAGCAACGCCATCAACAAAAATAGGTGCTTGCGCATATCGTTCTCCTCCTGATTCACTAAAGATTAGGAATCTACTAGATTGGACAGTGTAGCAACATACGTTTAGGCATTGGTAAATTCGCTGTTGGATGAAGGTCTTTGTGCGGCTTATCACCTCCTTGGTGCGGATCATTGTGGAAGGTCAAAGATATGGCGTCGACTCCCTCTCTGAATTAATTCCAGATTGGAGCAGAGGTAATGCAGTGATAGTCCTGTTTACCATATCGTCGTGGAATTACCACTCTATTTTATCCTATTTGTGTTCCCAAGGCAAGGTTTGCTATCGATTTTGTACCTATGTGTTGGTGGTCCGTGGTGAGCGATTCCGGCCGGCACCCGGAGGTACCCCAATGTCTTTCCTGTAACTCCAAAAAGCACATTCCTCACCAATCCATTTGAAAGCCAAGCAGGCTTGTGAGAGACCGGCTCACGCGGTTTTCTCACAAGAAAATCGGACACACGCTTCGATACGGGACCTTTTCCGGTGGGTAACGGCCTGTGGTAAAATGTCCCTATTCGTCTGGCCGGCCGGGCCCATTCGGGAAAGGTGAATCGAAAATTGAGGTCGGGTAGAAATTACTTGCTGTTGACTGTCTTTGTGGCTGGCATGAGCAGCCTGGGGCTGGAAATGTCTGCCTCGCGCTTGTTGGACCCGTTCTTTGGCAACTCGCTGATAATTTGGGCCAACCTGATCGGCCTGGTATTGATCTACTTGTCGGTCGGGTATTGGGTGGGCGGGCGCTGGGCGGACCGCGACCCGCGTGAAAGCACCCTCTACCAGATCACCGCCTGGGCTGCTTTTGGCATTGGAGTCATTCCGTTCATCTCAACACCGATTCTGCGCTGGAGTGTGTTCGGGTTTGCCGATTACAACGCCGGCATTCTCTTGGGTTCGTTGCTGGGCGTCTTGGTGCTGTTCAGCCTGCCGATGGTTCTGCTGGGATGCGTTTCGCCTTTTGCCATCCGCCTGGCCGTCAAGGACGTAAACCACAGCGGGAACGTGGCCGGCAGTATCTATGCCTTGAGCACGCTGGGTAGTATTCTGGGTACTTTCCTGCCGGTGTTGTTGCTCATACCCAACATCGGCACGCGCCAAACATTCCTGG
>CAZHBM010000408.1:0-3531 GCA_964529945.1 uncultured Anaerolineales bacterium
CTTGAGTATTTAGAGGTTGATGTATGGATAATAAGAAGATGGCTCAATTCATTTCTGAATTGAGAAAAGGAAGGCATCTGACCCAAAAAGAATTGGCCGAACAATTGGGGGTTACGGACAAAGCTGTGTCAAAATGGGAACGTGGATTAAGCTGTCCCGACATATCATTGTTATCAGAACTCTCCCAAATATTGGGCGTAACAACGAACGAATTGTTAAACGGCGAAAAAGCGGGACCATCTGCCCCGGAAGCTGACTCTATCGCTCAGCCAACACTCGATTACAGCGATCCGGTGACAAAAAGCAATATGGCCATAGGCACAGTGTGGAAAACTATCGCCGTTGTGTTGTTAGGCATTCTTGTTATGATCGGCTGCAACCTGGCAATTGACAAAGGTCTGGCATGGTCTATGCTGCCTGCGGGCGTGGTGGGGGGTGCCTGGATAATTGCGACGTTGGGAGTGTTTGTTGTGGGCAAAAACAAGATAGCTTCCTTGTTGCTCTGCGGGCTTTTTATTTTTGTAACAACTTTTTATTATTCTTCTTTGAATCAAGCGACAGCAAGGGATATCAGCGCCTATGGGGCATTTGATGGATTTCAAAAGGCCTACATTCCTCACTATACCATCATTTTGCTCTTGTTTATGGTCTCTATCATCGTGGCGGGGGCTTCTTTTTCGATTCAAAACAAAAAGATTTCTGGGGACACAGGTTTTGTTCTTGTGGCGGCAAGTATAACCGTTATCATATTAACAGAAATTACTTTGCCGGCGATCATGGATTACGTTGATATTCACGGTCTTGGCGTCAATCCAACATTTACAGTTCTTTCACTGCTAACGTTCTTGATGAATTGCGTGTCACTGGCCATGTTGGCAAGGCGTCACAGAAAACAGATTGCAGGGAACCAAAAGATAGGCACATGAATGGATATGATCTCTACCGCCCATCGAAAAACGACGTTTATCAGTTGAACAGAAACGACTCACCGCGGTGAGTCGTTTCTGTTCTTGTACAGGGGAATGGGGGAGCTCAGGCTTCTTCCACTTCCAGCTCCAATTGCTGTGAGTCGAGTTCCTCAGCTTCGGGCGGGACGTTTGCCTCGGCATCGTCATCATCGCCGGCCGGGCTGCCTTTGACAGCGCTCAACCCGATGATCTCGCGCACGCGATTTTCAATTTCTACCAACATATCCGGGTTGTCGCGCAAAAACTGCTTGGCGTTTTCCCGTCCCTGGCCCAGGCGGGTCTCCTGATAGGAGTAGAACGAGCCGCGCTTGTCGATGATATCCTGCTCGGTGGCAATGTCCAGGACGTCGCCGGCTTTGGAGATGCCCTCGTTATACATGATGTCGAATTCGGCCTTGCGGAAGGGTGGGGCAACCTTGTTCTTCTTGACGGTCACCTTGGTGCGATTGCCGACGATTTCGCTGCTGGTCTTGATGGCCTCCACCCGGCGGATGTCCAGCCGGACGGAAGCATAGAAACGCAGTGCCATACCCCCGGTGGTGGTCTCCGGATTGCCGAACATGATGCCGATTTTCTGGCGTAACTGGTTGGTGAAGATCAGGGCGGTATTACTTTGCTTGACGGCTCCGGCCAGTTTGCGCAGCGCCTGGCTCATCAAGCGGGCCTGAAGTCCGACGTGGGCGTCGCCCATCTCGCCCTCGATTTCGGCGCGTGGCACCAGGGCGGCCACCGCATCGACGACGACGATGTCGATGGCGCCGCTGCGCACCAGCGCCTCGGCGATCTCCAGCGCCTGTTCTCCGGTATCAGGTTGCGAGACGTACAGCTCATCGACCTCCACGCCACAGCGGGCGGCATAGATCGGATCGAGCGCGTGTTCCACGTCGACGAAAGCGGCGATTCCACCGCTCTTCTGCGCCTCGGCGATGATGTGCTGGCAGAGAGTGGTCTTGCCCGAGGATTCGGGTCCGTAGATCTCGGTCACCCTCCCGCGCGGGATGCCGCCGACACCCAATGCAATATCCAGTGACAACGATCCGGTTGGGATGGTGTCGATCTGCAACTTGGTCGTCTCACCCAGCTTCATAATCGAACCATCGCCGAAACGCTTGTGCAGGTTGCCCAGCACCACCTCCAGCGCCTTGTCGCGCCCATTTTCGCTGCCCATTGCCCATCCTCCTTCAGAATAACAGACACGGTGAAGCTAGAAAGATAATAGCACATATGTTCTGTTTTGTCAATATCTGGCTAAGAAGTGGGCAGGACAAACACATCTGGATCAGATCATTAAGAAGCGCGTAGAATCGGGTGGCTTAGAATATGTTGTGGGTGGAAGACCGCCCACCCACAACATATAAGCGGATAGACAATGCCGGCTGCAGGCTGGTCGAACTAACGTTTGCAGCGCCGGCGCAGCAACAGCAGCACGAGCAACAGACTGGCCAGAGGCCACAGCCAGGCGTATTCAGCCGGACCGTTCTCGCCCGTGCGCGCCTCGGTGCGGCGAATGCGGATAACGGGCGTGTCGCCGGCGGCCGCCAGCAGCTCGCGGTCGGTCATCGTGTTGGGGTAGATGCCGGTCATTGGGGTCAACCAACCGCCGTTGATCAGCACCTGGCGCAGCAGGGGAATGCGCACGTTGTCGTCGGTGACCTCTTCAGCTGTGCCTGCCCACCAGCCGTTGGGCAGCCAGACCTGTACCTGCGGGTTGGCCTGGACGTTGCGCAGCCAATCTGTTTGGCGCCCGTGACGGGCGACACAGAAAACGTCACCGTCAGCCACGGCGTAATTGACGGGGGTCTGGTAGGCTTGCCCGCTCTTGCGGCCGGAATGGGTAAGGACCATCGTTCGGCCGAGAACGTCCGGCAGGATATTGATCCACTTGCCCAGCCCCAGTTTCCACATAGCCACCACCAGCTGGTTGAAGTACTTGAAGCCCTCCCGGAATTGTGGCGGAACGTCTTCCATACAAGTTGACATAACACATCTCCTGTTTTGTGCGGCCAATAAAAAGTGAAGACACGCAGCATTACGGCTGCCTGACGCAACCGGTCACCCGGTCACATTCTGCTCCAATAGAAGTAACCGGGCAAGTCGCACGACGTGTTCTTCCCGGTGGCAGGGAGAAAGGTAGTGTATCTTTGACGGTTGAACTTTGAGAAAGGGCTTGCCTCGCTTAGAGCGAGGATAAGTGTAATGACCCCCGAAAGCTGGACAGTCTCTGGGGGTCATCAAACACTCTCGCCAACCGGCTTTTCCTTTTGGCCTGGTCGTGCTATGATTCAGGCGAGACTCGCCAGAGTCCGTTTCAACAACCCATCCGATTGATTTGCGTTACGCCTGCGAATGTTGACAATGCACACCTAACCGAGAAGATTAACCTCTGCAGCCCCGACATCATCATACCTCGCAGTCCGTAGGATGTTATGCGGGCTCGTCCGGTCTAATCAGTGGGTGGGCGCATAATTGAAGGCCGGAACTTGGCGCTAGGCAGGGGTGGAATTGTTAACGGTGAATTCAAAAAGCAGTATGATGGAAACGCAGATTGATTCTCGCGTGGTTC
>CAZHBM010000409.1:0-3527 GCA_964529945.1 uncultured Anaerolineales bacterium
AACACCTGCGTATTGGGGATGTGGCCGACAAAAATGAACACGCCGTCGGTCGGTAGCTCGCTGATCTCACCTGTCTCTACATTTTCCAAGGTGACCGACACGACAGATTCGGAACCGTTGACGTCGGCTACGACGCTGTTCATAATGAACTCTATTTTGGGATTGTCGTAGGCACGCTTTTGCAGAATCGGACCGGCCCGCAGCACGTCGCGCCGGTGAATGATCCGCACCCGGCTGGCGAAACGTGTCAGGAATATGGCTTCCTCGAGCGCGCTGTCCCCACCGCCGACAACCACGATGTCTTTCTCCTTGAAGAAGAAGCCGTCACAGGTTCCGCAATAGCTGACCCCGCGACCGATAAATTCCATTTCCCCCGGAACGCCCAATTTGCGCGCCGACGCACCACTGGCAATGATGACCGCATTGGCCAAATATTCCTGGTCGTACGTCTTGATGACAAACGGGTGGGTGTCGAAATCAACTTCGGCCACCTCACCGAACTCGATACGTGCACCAAAACGCTCGGCCTGCTTCTGAATCTTTCCGACCAAGTCCGGTCCGGTGGTTCCCTCCGGAAAACCGGGGAAGTTCTCCACCTCGGCAGTGATGGACGGCTGGCCGCCCAGCATCGGGCCGGTCAACACCAAAGGGTTAAGATTGGCCCTGGCGGTGTAGATCGCGGCAGTCAAACCTGCCGGACCGGTTCCAATAATAATTACGTCTTCGGCCTGTTGATTCTTACTATCCATTGTTCTCTCGAGTTCTTGCCCCGAGCCCTCTACGACTGCTTACCCGCTTGGCGGCGGTTTGCAGGATGGGGCGCCCAGCGCAAAGAACTCACCTCTCCTTTCATCAATGTCCATACAGACTAACAATCAGAGAATTCCGGTACTGTTGACGCCGGTCTGCCTGGACACAGCCAGGGAGAAACCATCAGTTTAAGGGTACCTTCGATTTTCTGCTTTGCGTCTGAAATTTTGCCAAAGGGAGATTATCCCTCATTTTCATCTGATCGGCAATAGAGCAACGTTAGAGTTGTACAAGAAGCTTCCCAGGCTATGCCGCCTCCCAGCAATGCTGGACCTCACCCAATTCGAACGGGCAGGCACAACCGGACCGCTTCGTTCGTCATCTGCTCGGCCGGCGCGCCAACCGGTTACTGCTTTTGATAGGGTTGCCCGTCGGCCGCCGGAGGCATCGTCTTCCCGATCACTCCCGAAACGGCGATGATCGTCAAGATGAACGGCAACATACCAATGAACTGGTATGGAATAGCCACTTCCAAGATCTGGAACTTGAAGTTCAGTGCGTCGGCGAAGCCGAAAAGGAAAGCGCCCATTGTTCCGCCGATGGGATTCCAATTACCGAAAATCATAGCAGCCAAAGCGATGAATCCGCGCCCATTGGTCATCAGGTCGTCGAAGTGGCCTACCGTCTCCAACGAGAACCAGGCCCCTCCAAGCCCGGCGACGCAGCCGGCCAGGATAACGTTAATGTAGCGTACCTTGAAGACGTTGATGCCTAGCGTATCAGCCGCCCGGGGATGTTCGCCCACTGCTCTGGTGCGCAGGCCCCACGGTGTACGGAACAGCATGAACCATATGACGGGGACCAGTATAATAGCTGAATAGACCATCGGTTGGTACTGGAAGAAAACTGGCCCGACGATGGGCAGGTCCCACAGCGGGGTTTGTTGAAACACGTAGGGAAACACGCCCACGCCGCCAAAGGGGTTCTTGAGCAGAAAGGCGGAACGGATGTATCCGCTGACCCCGACCGCCAGGATATTGATGACCGTACCGCTGATGATCTGGTCGACCATGAACTGAATTGACAGCACGGCGTGCAGCGCGGCCATCACCCCACCGCTGAGGATGGCGGCCAACAACCCGACCCAGATGTTCTGGCTCATCAGGGCAAACAGGTAACCAACGGCTGCCGCCGTCAACATCATACCTTCGATGGCGATGTTGATTACGGCGCAGCGTTCGCACATAACCCCGGCCAGCATACCCAGAACAATCGGTGTCGCCAGCCGGACGCTGTCTTTCACCAGCCCGATTACATCAATGCTTTTGTCGGCGGCGGCGGTCATAATGCCTGCCAGTACGATCAAGGCGAAATTGAAGCCGAGCAGTGAATTGGCGGTCCGTTCGTCGGGGTTGCGAACCATGGAATAGATACCGCTTAACAGCATCAAGGCACCGATCAGCAGCAGGCTGGGCTGGGTGGCGAACGACACCCGCGCAGGCGGTGGTTTGCCGATGATCCCAAATCCCAATTTGGAGGTGGTTCCCGGATCAATCCGGTTAACTGCAGCCACCAGCACGATAAGGCCGATCAGCAGGTAGAAGGCACCGAATCCTCTGGACCGGTTCCAGAACTTGGTTGATCGTACTGTGGGTAGAGCCGTAGTCGCATTCATAGGTCAACCCCCCCAGCCGCGCGTGAAGACGACTGCTGCTTCGCGACGCTTTCGCAGGCGATAGAGCCAACGGATGATTTGATCGGCGGCGATGAACATGATTACCAATGCCTGGATGATATTGACCAGGTCGATTGAGATGTTCTGCGCTCTCACTTGCATCAGGCCGGCACCATTCCGCAGGGCGCCCCACAGGAAGGCCGCCGGAAGAATACCGAAGGGGTGGCTTTTGGCCAGCAGGGCTACGGCGATACTGTCGAAGCCGAAGCCGGTCGAGAAAGCGGCCTTGAGGGCGTATTCACTTGGACGGCCGAGCACAATGCCAACCCCTGCCAGGCCCGCCAGGGCACCGGAAACGGACATCGCCAGCACGAAGTTACGGCTGACGCTCATCCCGGCGTATCGCGCAGCACTGGGATTGGCGCCGACGGTGCGAATCTCGAAGCCCCAGGTAGTCTTGAACAAGAACCACCACACGAAAACGATGGCTGCCAGCGCCACTAATATGCCTGCGTGTACGCCGTATTTGGGTAGTAGAAGCGGATAGCGGGCGCTCTCGGCCACGAAGGGCGTGCGATCCAACGATGCCCCGGGCGCTCGCAGAGGACCTTTCACCAGGTAATCGACCGTCTTCACGGCGATGTAGTTGAGCATAATGGTGTTGATCACTTCGTGGGCGCCGGTAGTCGCCTTTAGGAAGCCGGGAATAGCTCCCCAGAAGGCGCCCCCTGCCATACCTGCCATAACCGCCAGCGGCAGGTGGACGTAGATTGGCAGACCGTGCAACGTGAAACCGACAATCGTGGACGTCAAAGCGCCCATATATAGCTGACCTTCGACACCGATGTTGAACAGGCCGCACTGGAAACCGAGAGCCACCGCCAAGCCGGCCAGAATGTACGGAGTGGCATAGATCAGGCTTCCTGCCAGCGCGTTGGGTGAACCGATGGCTCCCTCAAACAGACCCCCGTAAGCGGCCAACACCAATTTGTTGGCCTCCGGAATGACTCGTGCCCAACTCTCTCCGGCGGCGCGCAGATCGGATGCCTGCGTTACCCAGATAATAATGGCGCAGACCAATACCGCCGTTAAAACCGCCAGA
>CAZHBM010000410.1:0-3527 GCA_964529945.1 uncultured Anaerolineales bacterium
GGCTGAGACCTCTGTCAGGCGGCCGTATGCGCCCGAGGAATCGGGTTGGGGCGGGACGCCTTCTATGCTCGTCAAGTTACCCAAACCTAACCGGCCGAGGTTGGGCAGGTTCAACCCACCCAACACTCGGGCCATGTTGGCCAGCGTGTTGGATCCCTCGTCTCCATATTGGTCGGCATCGGGCGCATCGCCACAGCCGACGCTGTCCAACACGATCAGCAAAACGCGCTTGACATAACCAGCCATTTGGAGCCTCCACAGACACTATTCAGCCCGGCAATCTCGTATGGTAACAAATATACCATCGCACCGCAGCCTGGAAAAGGCAAAGCAGTAACGAGTGTGCCATTGTAGCGGCTCGACTTAGTGCGGCACGGTGATAATGGACTCGCGTTCCGGGCCGACGGAAATCCAGCCGATCGGCACCTGGACCAGCTCCTCGATCCTGGCCAGGTAACGCCGGGCCGGAGACGGCAAATCCTCCCAACTGCGGGCCTCCGAGGTGCAGGTTTGCCAGCCGGGCCAGCTTTCGTAAACAGGCTCGACTTCTCCCAACGTGCTTGGATCGGGCATATATTTGATGATTTCCCCGGTCTTGAGACGATAGGCCGTACATATTTTGACCTGGGCCAGTTCGTCGAGCACGTCCAGCTTGGTGACTGCCAGGCGGGTAAAGCCGTTCAGCCAGCGGGCATAATCAAGGGCGGCGGTGTCGAGCCAGCCACAGCGGCGCGGCCGACCGGTGGTCGCGCCGTATTCTTTGCCTTTGTCTCTCAACAGTTCCCCGTCGGCGTCAAACAGCTCGGTGGGCAGCGGCCCGGCGCCGACGGCCGTCACGTAGGTTTTGACCACCCCGACGATGTCGGTGACCGCACCCATCGGAATACCGGCGCCCACCGGGCCGTAAGGCGCCACCGGGTTGGAGGAGGTAACGTAGGGATAGGCGCCCCAATCGAGGTCGCGCATGATGCCCAGTTGGCCTTCCAGAAGGATGCTTTGGCCCTCCTCCACAGCCGCGCGGGTGAGCGGATAGGTATCGACGATGCGAGACTCCAATCGGATGGCCCAGCGCCGGCATTTTTCCATCAATTCGTCGAGTTGGACCGCTGTCCCGCCCAGGGCTTCGATGTAACGATTCTTGCGCGGCAGCATATCCGATAAAAAGCCGGCCAGTTTGTCCTCGGCCAACAGCGTGCCGGCCCGGATTCCCCAACGCGCCGCTTTGTCGGCGTAGGTGGGGCCGATGCCGCGTTTGGTCGTGCCGATGGCTCCTGCCCCGCGGGCTGCCTCCTCCAATTCATCCAGTTGCAGGTGCAGAGGCAGAGTCAGGTGGGCGCGGCTGGAAACCAGAAGATTATCCAGCGACAGGCCTGCGTCCTCGAGGCTGTCCATCTCGAGAATCAGAGTATCCGGATTGACCACGCAACCGGTCCCCACGATACAGGTCGTATTGGGATGAAAGATACCCGAAGGGACCAAGTGTAGCTTGAACTCGCCCAGGGCGTTGATGACCGTGTGCCCGGCGTTGTCTCCGCCCTGGTAACGAATGACCATATCAACGGGATTGCCGTTGCTTCCGGCAGCGGAAGCCAGGTAATCCACGACACGACCTTTGCCTTCGTCGCCCCATTGGGCGCCGACGACAGCAATAACCGACATAATTCAACTCCTGGAGGTTGGTTTTTTCTGAGAATCTGGGGGTTGTCGAGCTTCGATCTGTAGCTTGTGATACTGTTCCATCCAGGCTGCCAGCCGAGTGGATTCGGACTCTTTGCGTTGTTGTTCCTGCTGATCCTGGCGGGCAACCCAGCGGTTGAATACTTCCTGCTGCACCGCGCTGGGGCGGTGGACGGACTGAAAAGTGAACGTGTCCTCGGTCCCGGCGGTTTCGATGGTGACATCTCCAATGTTCAACAGCTTATGCAACACGGTGGGAATGGAGTAGGTAATGTTCTGGACGGCATCGAAGGTTCCCTCGCGGCGCATTTCGCGCAGACGGAACGGCCCGCGCTGCACGTCGATGATGCGCCGATCGGTGACGATATACACGTCGTTGCGCCAATCGTCGTATTTGCCAAGAATTACTACCAGCAATGGCACGGCCACAATGGCTGCCACCACAGGCGCGTTACTGAAGGCTGTTGCCAATCGCGGCAACCAAACAGCAGCCGCTACCAAGACGAAGAACAGCAATACCCACACACCGGTTTTTTCTATCAGGATGCCCCAATGTTTTCGCCACGTTATTCTGTCGCCCTCAATCTCGATCGTGCGAGGCAACAAAAAGTTGATGACTGCCGGCAGGCGCTTCTGCCGGCGAGGGAAAGCCGGCGCGCCAGCCGATCGCGTTTCGACCGGGACGGCGGTCTGGGGCAACTGTGTGCCGACGATGTCGGCCAATTTTGAGCGGATGCTGGCCAAATCGGAAGCCTCTTTGCGCTCCTGCGCCTGGGCGCGCGCTTCAAATAGGACATCCTGGAAGTGGTTGGCCCTGGGCACACCGACAAAACGAATCGAGGCGGCCCCGGCGGTCTTAATGGTCAGGTCCTGGTAGTCGAACAGACGCTGAATCCAATTGGCCGTCTCGAGCGTTACGTCCTGGATACGTATCAGCGGCGCTTCGTGCCACACCTCGCCGGAAAAGATAAAACGTTCGATGTTAATGGCGCGTTTACTGGTGATAATGTATTGGTCGTTTTTCCATTCGACGTAGGCCACCAATCCCAATGCCAGCGCCAAGACGAGGAATGGAACGAGAACGAGCAAGATGTGCGTGACCGCAGAAGCCACCAGGCCTGTGACGAAGATCAGCGCCGGCAGCAGTTCGCTCTTGAACAGGAGCATAGGGTGCTTATCGCTCTGCAGCACAATCACCTCGTCCCACTGCTTGCCGGGGAATGCCCAGTTGGCGTGACTCTTCCAACGTTGATACACACGCACGAAGTATTCGCGCAAATCGGGCGAGATCGACAGCGCCCAGTCAAATGCCTCCTGGTCCCAGCAGGCGAGTTTGGCATCCAATACGGTGTCTACGGTTGCTTCGCGCCGCTTGCCGTATACCATGCCTTGCTCGCCCACAAAGGTATTGGCCGTGTGATAGTTCAAAATGCGGGGCGGTTTGGCGGTCGTATCCAGAGCGCGCAATTGACCTGAAAGCACAAAATATAGATAGTCCGGCTTCTGGCCTTGCCTGATGATCGTCTCTCCCTGTTCAACGTCGACGATTTTGGCACGCCGTGCCAGGCGCGTAATTTGGTCCAAATCGAGAGGGAGGCGTTGTCGACCTCTGCGGAGGTTGTTGAGTGCCTCAACCAGGCGGGCATATTCTTTGGGCGTTGAGTTTCGCATTTCACACCAGCCACCGTTCCAAAGTGGCAGCCCCTTCCAAAGTTGACTATAACACGCTGGTATGGGGTTGTCAAGCAGAAATTTGGCCGGGAATTGGACCGAGCCTTGGCTGGTAAGCATGTTTGTGAGAGCCCGCTCACATAACGTGTTAGGAAGCGTATGGAATCCGGTGGTATCCC
>CAZHBM010000411.1:0-3523 GCA_964529945.1 uncultured Anaerolineales bacterium
ATTTTCGTTCAAGAAACGGGAGGCGTATAGGAAGCCGAACAGCAATACCGCGTAGTGATATACCATCGCCGGCAGGTTGTTGTGCCTCAGCTGGCGCCAGCCCAACATAACCAGTAACCCCAGGCCGGCCACCAACTCGGTGATCCAGAAAGGCCAATAGGCCAGCCGGTCGGGCACCCATTGCAGCGCCAATACAAAATTGCTCAGCCCCCAGCCACGGATCTGGTATGGTGTGGCTGACGTACCGGAGCTCCAGCCCCACACGTCATCGTACATGGCGGCTGCATTCCACACCAACCACGGCCCTACCAGCAAGACAAATACGGCCACCAGCGGCCACACCCGCCCGGCCAGCTGCCACGCCCGGCGAGGCAGTTGCTTAAGCCATCCCTCCTGATCAGAGAGCAGGCCCAGTTTGCCCGCCAGGAACAGCAGCAGGAAAGGAGCTATGAACCAGGCTGTCGGCTTGCTGGCAAAAGCCAGTCCGAAGAGAGCCATTGACACGGCCAGGTCACCGCGCGCCAGTCCGCCGCCCACGGGGCCGGTTTTATTGCGTTCAGCCCGATGCAGGTACCAGATCCCGGCCAGCAGCCAAAAAAGTACAAACGAGTCGTTTTGCCCAAAGATCATATCGCTGGACAGAATTGGATTTAACCCCAACACCATCAGAACGCCCAACCTCGACCGCCGATCTCTGGTCAGGCCGGCCGCCAGCGCCAGCATAATGGCGAACAGAGCCAGGTAAACGAAACGTTGATCATACCAACCGATCAACAGGTGACTGAGAATGTAGAAAGGCGTCGAGAAGACGAACGTCCACGGCAGGTAGGGATAGTGATACAGCGCCGTCCGGTATTCGGTGCCCCAGGCGGCCATCGGGGTGTCCACGTAGTCGGCCACGTAGGGATTGATGCCGCGCATAAAGAACTCGGTGGCCGCTTCCGTCTGGATAACACCGCCGTCGTGAGTGTAGCTGGCCGGCCCACTTATGTGGCGCAGTCCAATGAACAGAGCGGTCTGGCCAAACACCACCACAACAATGATAGCCACCACCAGGCCGATCTTGACGGCCAAACCCGTCGCCGCCGACCAGCGCTCCCCGAGCATATCAACGAGGACATATATAATGAAGAGCAGAAAGGCGGCACTAATCAGCAGCAGCGTAACGGCGTCGGTGGTCTGCCGGTCGGCCAACAGCGCCAGGCCGCCGGGTGAAAAGACACCACCCAGCAGACGGGCCACGTCTGAGTGCAGCATGTCGGAGGGAATCGCAGCCCACTCGGCCAGGGTGTCGATGCGCACCCGAGCCACCAGGAGAATGAATAGCAGCAAGACGTCAAAGGAGACGCTGCCCGCAACAGATCGACGTGTACCCATTGCCAGCAGTTTAGCACATCGAACCTGTGCGGTCAATCCATTGCCGGAGTGGAGGTGTGTCCCATTGTCTTGGGAGATGGCCAAGTGAGCTGGTGCCCAGTTCCATCTTTCATTATCTTTCTTGTGGGTGGAAGGTCTTCCACCCACAAGAAAGATCACAATACTACCTGATTCTATGTGTCCCTCAATACATAAAATGAGCGGTCTCTCTCAAGCCTGCTTGTCGGCCAAGCTTTGGCTCGGTCCAATTTGTCCAACAAAAGATTTGGGACAGACCCTCGGAGTGTCCTCCACCTGGCGGCCGGCACTCCACAACCGCGCGCGAGTCAAAACGGACCGCTTTTTCTTGCTCAACCATAATGCCCATGCTATAATGCTCGACGGGAAGGTGCCAGAGTGGACGATTGGGGCGGTCTCGAAAACCGCTGCGGGGCTTGCTCCGCCGTGGGTTCGAATCCCACCCTTCCCGCTCGAATGTTTGCGGAGCGGATGCTACGGCTCCGCAGCATTCTCTGGAGAGGTCGCATAGTCTGGTCTAGTGCGCACGATTGGAAATCGTGTAGGTGTAAAAGCCTCGCGGGTTCAAATCCCGCCCTCTCCGCCTGGTCGTGCTAGACGGGGCACTGGCGGCGCCCTGTACCCGCAATCCGCCATAGCGGGGTCGAATTCCCTTTTGAGGGCCCGCACTTGCCTGGACTACCGATATTGTGCGGTGTTGATGATTGGGTCCTGCGCGGCGAGAGCCTGCGAATCTGGTCAGGTCCGGAAGGAAGCAGCCATAAACAGTTCCTCTCGGGTGACGCAGGGATACCTGGTCTGAGCTGGCAGATAGCGACAAGCAGGTAGGTCGGTTTCGAGGAAGGGTGCACGACCTTTTGTTTTATTTTTCCCGTCCATCCGGCACAGCCATCCAGGTGTGATCGGTTGCGTCGGGCACCACTTTTTTTCGGAGAGCACATGGCCTCTCGCTATGGGTCCCCCACATCCATAAAAGATAGTCACATCTCGTTTCCCATCGCCAGGGTACGCTCTCTAAGTGCTCTCGCCGAGCTGGCCGGCTGGCTGGCCCGGCGCCTGGTCTGGGTGATCCTCGCCGGCGCTCTGGTGGCCGGTTATTGGTTAACCGCGACACCGGTTACCCTCGTCATCGACGGTGACGTTTACCACCGCTCGACCCATCAGTTGACCGTCGAAGGCCTGCTGCGCGAAGCCGGCGTCCAGTTGCACACCAATGATATTATGTCAATATCCCTCACCAGCCGGCTCAGCCGCGACATGACTATTGTGGTGCGCCGCGCCCGGCCGCTCGTCGTCGAGGCCGACGGGCAGGTTGTCGAACTGCGCACCCAGACAGTGCTAATCGCCGACATTCTGGCCGAGGCCGGCGTCGACGTCCAGCCCATGGACGAAGTTATGGTCGACGGCCAGTTCCAGCCGCTGGATGGATTGCTACCGGCACCGACATCGACGGTGGCCGGCCCCGGCGCCTCCGGTCTGGGTCAGGCCTACCCGGAAGCACCGCGCCAACGGATTGTTTTGCACCGCTCGTTACCGGTGTCGTTGACCATCGATGGAGAAACCACCAGTTTCTCGACCACCCGTGAGACCGTAGGCGAAGCCCTGCTGGATCAGGCGGTAGTCGTCTACCTGGCCGATCGAGTCACACCGGGGCTGGCCAGCCCGCTTGAAGCCAATACCCACATCCGCATCGAACGCTCCACTCCTGTCACCATCTATACCGACGGCGGCGTCTTCCCTACCCGCACCCAGGCCAAAACCGTGGCCGACGTGCTGGCCCAGGAAGGCATTCTGCTCCAGGGTCGCGACTACGTGCGCCCACCTGAGGACACAGAAATCAGCGACAACGCCGCCATTCAGGTGGTCCGCGTGCGCGAGGAGATCGACATCGAGCAGCAAATCACCCCCTTTGAGACCAATTGGGTGCCGGCCGATGACCTGCCCATCGATTCACAGGAGTTGGTCCAACCGGGCCAGCCCGGTCTGACCAAACGGCGTCACCGGCTGGTCTACGAAGACGGCCAAGTGAAATCTGATACGCCTGAAGATGAATGGACAGAAAGCGCGCCAGCCAACAAAATCATCGCCTATGGTACGGCGGTGGTCGCACAGACGATGGACACGCCCG
>CAZHBM010000412.1:0-3506 GCA_964529945.1 uncultured Anaerolineales bacterium
TTGTGGGTGGAATGCCTTCCACCCACAAAAAAGACAAAAAAGACTACCTGATTCTACGCGTCCCTTAATACATAAAGTGAGTGGTCTCTCGGACCTACTTGTCGGCCAAGCTTTGGCTCAGTCCAATTCCTCCAACAAAAGATTCGGGACAGACCCTCGTATCTTTGCCAGACTCTAGTTTATTTCAATCGACGTCAATAGCAGCGCATTGTCCCTAACGGTCAGTGGGCCGGCATCCGTAACGTTGAGACGTCCGGCCTCGTCGTACATGCCGATCCAAATCTGATACTGCCCCCCCGCCAAACCCTGCGGAATATTCAAATCGTGCGGGTCCGAAACCTGCCGGCCCAACGCCCAGCCGCCGGTTGGCTGCTGCCCGTTATCCGGCACGCTGTCGTGCTGGGCCACCATGCGCCCTTCAGCGTCGGTGAGGTGCACGAAGACGTTATAGTTGCCCACGACGGCGGCTGTCGCCTGCCACACCAGTCGCAGCGGGACCGTTTCACCGCTCTTATAGGTCACTTCAGGCAGGTCGTAAGCCACCAGCAAGATACTGCTTCCCAGGCGTGCCCCAACGGGCACCTGGGTTCCGCTGCTCACCGACAGGACAACCAACGACCTGGCCTGTACCAGAGAACCGGCAGGCGGGTCCTGCTCCGTGACAGTCCCCGGCGATTGCAGGCTCCACACCTGGCGGGCCTGGGATATCAGCCCCAACGTCTGCAACTCCGCCTGGGCGGACCCCAGGCTTGAACCGGTCAGAGCCGGCACCTCTACCAGATCCGGTCCCTGGCTAACCACGACGTTGATCAGTGAATCGCGATTTACCGGCATTCCCGCCCGGACCGATTGGCTTATGACCGCAAATGCCGGGATCGTCGGGTGGGAAGCCTCTCCCTGGACTTCAAGCTGCAGCCCGGCGTCTTGCAGGACCCGTTCGGCATCCTCCACTTCCATCCCAACAACGTCCGGCACCCGCACCTGATCGGCCGCCAGCGTCACGGTGGGCGTAGGTGACGAGGCAGACGGCTGCTGCAAGTACGAACGCAGCACCGACACCCACAACGGGACCAATCCCAACAGGGCAACGACCGCCAGCAGGCCCAAGGTTAGGCCGATCCAATCCGGTCCGGAACGCGATCGTGGTTTGGGTTGGCTCGCCCGCCGCCCGGTCGCCTGTGGCCGGCGCCTCGGTGCCGCTGCGTAGCCACCGGTTTGTCCCTCGGCCTGGCGCCGGTAGGCATTCAGTGCCAACCCCATTTGCTCGGCATTGGCAAAACGGGCATCGGGCTGCTTGAGCATCGCGCGGTCGATGATCCGCGACAACTCCGCCGGTACCCGAGGATTCACCTTGTTGGCCGGAACCGGTGTCTCGTAAAGGTGTTTCTGCGACACCTCCGAATCCGTCCCGGTGAACGGCAACTGCCCGGTCAGCATCTCGTACAGAATGACGCCGATGGCATAGACGTCGGTGGCCGGCACCACCTCGGCGCCCATCGCCTGCTCGGGGGCAAAATAGGCCGGCGTTCCCCAGACCAATTCGCCGTCCTCGTCCATTGCCGATTCGCCCAGCGCCCGTGCCAGCCCGAAGTCGGCCACTTTCACGCGCCCGTCGGGTGCGATGAGTACGTTGCCCGGCTTGATGTCTCCGTGCACCAGGCCGGAGCGGTGGGCATAACCAACGCCGGCGCAAATCTGTAAGGCGATGTCCACCATCCGGGCGACCGACAACGCCCCATCGTCACGCAACAAGGAACGCAAGTCCTGTCCCGGGACGTATTCCATAACAATATATGGACGCCCTTGATCCTGCCCGAAATCGTACACACTAACGATGTTCGTATGGCTCAGCCCGGCCGCGCTCTGAGCTTCCCGGTGAAAACGGACCAGGAACGCCGGATCCACGACGTATTCCCGGCGCAAGGCTTTGACTGCCACCAGGCGACCGAGAGCCACGTCTTGTGCCCGATAGACCTCGGCCAGCCCGCCTTGCCCGATCTTGGCCAGAATCTGGTAACGATTGTTGAAGATTCCCAATTCATCCATAATTGCTTGCTCGGCAAATACATCCTATCAGTTGTCAGACGCCGAATGGTTTCTATTGTACCTGATTAGGAGACCTTGTCCAATGCCGAGGTTCCACGCGGGTTGGGGCATCATTGAGACACGACCTCAACGCCTCACCGGCCGCCAGGCATCAAAAAAAGAGAGGGCACCCCTTCTTTCCAGGCTCGCCGGGTGCCCTCCCAATCAGAAACCGCGGCTCTTACCGGGACGAAAACGTATTAACGTATTACCCAAGCCGGCGGTGTCGTTTTTCACGGAATCGCTTTGACCTTGATGGTCCGCGGCTTGACCGCCTCCGCCTTGGGCAGTTCCAGGGTCAACTCCCCGTTGCGGAACGAGGCTTCCGCCTTGTCGGCTTCGATCTGCGTAGGCAGCGCCAGGCTGCGGGTAATGGTCCCGTGGGCGAGTTCGTGATGATACCACCGCCACTTATCGGCACCCTCGAGAGTCGCATCACTGCGTAATTCGGCCTTCAAGGTCAGTCTTTCTCCATCAATGTTGATCTCGACGTCCTCCGGGTTAATGCCCGGAATGCGCGCCTTCAACACCACCGTTTCGTCCGTTTCATACAGGTCGACCGGCAGGCTCAGGTGACTTTCGACCGAATTGCCGTCGTGGTCAAAACCGTGCAACGGATGGCGCCGGCTGTCTTGCCAGAAGCGATCCATCGTCCGCTCCAGGGTAAACATATCCCGAAATGGATTATATCGAATCAAGCTAGCCATTTTTTCCTCCTCATGCCAAAGAATGTAGTTTGGCAGCCAACCACACAATAGGCTCTAAACTTAACGATAGGGTGAGTCTAACAGACAATAGTTAGAGGAACGCTAACGCTATGTTAATATCGCGTTAGTGAAGGTGAAGAATCTTAGGAATTCTTCCAATTATGACACGCGCTGTGGATGAGACAACCAAACGTTGCCTAGGGCCGGTCTGTACAGACCTGGATATCCTCCAACAGCGTGTCATATTGGGGGGCCATCAGCGACCAGTCGTAGGCGGCGACAGCCCGGCGAAGCCCGGCCATATTGGCGGACGGTCCGGCGACCAGGAACCGCTCCAACCTGTTTACCAGATCAGAGAAATCGTCGTACAGACATTCAGAGTGGAACTCCTCAGGGATCAACTCGGGGTAACTCAAGCGTCTGGGGAGCAAAGGCAGGCAGCCGCAGTAAATGGCCTCCACCACGCTGGCCCCAAAAAAGTCGTGCCGCGAAGTCACCGGCAGCACGCCGGCCTGCCACAGCCAGCCGGCGTAGGTTTCCGCGTCTGGCACGTAGCCCATGTGCGCGATCTTTGGTCCCAGCCGTTCCCGCGCCTGCTCGAATTCCGCCGGACGGCGGCGAAAGGCTTCACCCAGCACCGCAACCTCGAAGGTCACCCCGCGCTCCTCGAGCGCATACAGTGCTCGGAAGAATTCTTCCGGGTTCTTGTCGTGT
>CAZHBM010000413.1:0-3505 GCA_964529945.1 uncultured Anaerolineales bacterium
TGAATGGCAGAAAGGTGTCGACTGCGACCCGGAAAGACTGAGCAAGCTGTGGTCAATGTTCGAGCGGCGGATGGAAGAGGCCAAGAACACAGGTTACGGCCCGATAACCAGCGACGCTCAACTTGAACAATTGTGCCAATTGACCGGCTTCTGCGTCAGCGTTGAAGCCATCCGCAGCGGGTACCAGGCGGCCGGGATGGACAAATGTCAGGCCGCCACACCGGTCGCGCCTTCGAGCGCCTTGGACCTGGTCTTCTGCATCGACGTGACCGGCAGTATGGACGACGACATCGCCGGCGTCAAGGCAGCTGCATCCAACATCGTTAACACAGTGGCAGCCACTAACCCTGACTACCGTGTGGCAATTGTGGCCTACCGGGACTGGGACGATTCGGAAGGCTATTCCATGTTCGAAGACTACCCGTTCAGCGCCGATCAAGCGACCATCATCGGCAACGTCAACAGGCTTAGCGTCGGTGGCGGTGACGATACACCCGAAGCGGTCTTTGAGGCGTTAATGCGGGCTATCGATTCGCGGGCCATCGGCGGATGGCGCAACAACGTCAACAAACAAATCATCCTGATGGGCGACGCGCCGCCGCACGACCCCAGCCTGGAAGGCTTCACTTCCGCGATTGTGGCCCAGGCTGCCTACGACGCCGATCCGGTAGTCATCCAGACTATCGCCGTCGGCAATTCAGGCTCTTTCGATCCCGACGCGGTTGAGTATTTCCGCCAGTTGGCCGATATGACCGACGGCAATTTCTTTGAAGCCGCCGACGCATCTCAGGTGCCGGAAGTGCTGCAGCAGACGATTGCAGACATCGACCCGGTCGCCAGCAGTGGCGATGCGTTGGGCGGAATCGGCGTCGTGGTGATCGCAATGACCTGTCTGCTGTTGCTGGTGCTACTGGGCGTGTTGGTATTTGTGCTGGTATTTCTGGGCAAGAAGAAGAAACGCCGCCCGCAACAGCCGGTGCCTCCTGTTTACCAACCGACGCCATCAGCGCCGGTCAGCGGTCAAACGACGGGCGCGTACTCCAGCCAACCGGTGGCTGCCACTCCACCACCGCCGCCGCCACCACCGCCCCCTCCGTCACCTCCGGCAGCGGCCGGCGACTGGCGCGACCAGACCATGTTGCGCAACCTTCGACCGTCGGCCCAGTTGGTGGTGGTGAGCGGGAAGACGCCCGGCCAGCGCTTCGCGCTGACGGGCAGCACGCGCATCGGTCGCGCTCCGGACAACGAAGTCGTGTTGCAGGATCCCCAAATATCGCGTTATCACGCTGTGATCAATACCAACGATCCTGCCTTTGAGATCGTCGACCTGGGTAGCGCCAACGGGACCGAGGTCAATGGGGTTCGGATTGCTGCTCCGACTGTACTCAACCCAGGCGATACAATTGCCCTGGGCGGAGAGGTGCTGCAATTCAATCTCACGCCTTGACCGTCACCGGCAATCGGTAGATACAAAAGAGGCCCGTGTCCGGCTGGACGCGGGCCTTAAGCATGTATCAGAGTATCGGCGGGTTACTCTTTACGTGGGAAGATATCTGGATAGAGCCGGGCAGCGCATTCGGGACACAAGCCGTGGCTAAAATCCGCCTCGGTGTGGTCACGGATATAGATTTCCACCTGTTGCCAATAGCCCTGATCGTCACGGATGCGTTTGCAGGAAGCGCAAATAGGTATCAAGCCACGTAGGGTCTTAATATGGTCTAATGCCTCCTGCAGTTCGCAGTTGCGAATCTCCAATTCGCGATTAAGCTCTCGCAAGCGCAGCATGTCGTTGAAGCGGGCCATCGCAATGGTAATAGCGCGTTCAATCTCACCGGCCACCGGCGGTTTGACCAGGTAGGCACCGGCACCGGCCTCGCTGGCACGCTGTACCAGTTTGGGCGCTTCGTGAGCGGTCAGGATCACCACCGGTGTGGGACAGGTGTCCTGTATCCGGCGCGTAGCCTCGATCCCATCCAGCTCCGGCATCTTGATGTCCATCAAGATCACGTCGGGGTGTAACGATTGGGTCATCTCGACCGACTGGCGGCCATTGACCGCGTGCCCCAGCAATGTCAGCCCCAACTGCGAAAGCAGTCTTTTGATCATTTCGACAACCAGAAAGTCATCTTCTGCCAGTAACACGCCGAGTTTCTGCTGTGTGTCCATACGAAAGTCTCCTGTGGGTCAGGGTCCCGCATCGGTCAATTCTACGCTTAATGGGGCGCCTGTTTGAACCGTATTTGAGCAACGGCACCGCCATTGTTGGTCAGGGTGAGCACGCCGCGCAACTCACGGCGCACGAGATTCTCTACCAGGTAAAGCCCAACGTCAGCTTCCTCCGAGCACAGCAGGCTTTGTGAATAGCCAAGACCGTCATCGCGGAAGGTAAAGACAACCACCTCGCCGTCGAGAGCAATGTCGACCCAAATGCGGCCCGCTTGAGACTCTTCGAAGGCATATTTGATGCTATTGGTGGCCAATTCATTGATTATCAGCGCCAATGTGTGTGCCTGGTCGGGTGTGACCAACACCGGTTCGGCATGCACGTGAACCTGGATGTCCTTGTCGGGAGGCATCAAGTGTACCACGCCGTGGATGATGGTGCGGGCAATTTCGTCCAGCGGCAACGGCGCCCATTCACTGGCGGTCAGCAAGCTGTGTACGTTACCCAGCCCTTGGATACGTCGGGCCAGGTCATCGAGCACCTCGTTGCAGTCGTGTTCGGGCTGACCGCGAAGGTACTGCTGTTCGGCGTACAAGAGCCCAATGATCGCCGTCAGGTTATTCTTGACGCGGTGATTGATCTCACGCAGCAGAGTCGCTTTGGTCTGCACGTCACGCCGCGTTTGCTCGAACAGTTGGGCATTATTGATGGCGATAGCCGCGTAGTCGGCAAAGGCCTTGAGACGACGGGCATCGTCGACACCAAAGCAGTCCGTCCGAGCGCTATCCACGTTCAGGAAGCCGACCGTCTGTTGGTCGACGCGGATGGGCGCGGCTACATACGACTTGTGCCAATCAAACCCGTACGATGTTACCCAGCCCGGATCAGCTACCGTATCACGCATAACCATCGGTTCTCCGGTGATAATCATCTGTTGCAGACTGGCGATGTCGGCCACCCGAAGCCGAATGGAAGCGATGGCCTCATCAGCACCGAATTGCCGGTAACCGCGCCAACGGACGGGGTAAGCAATTTCACCGTCGGATTGCATAATATTGAATGCATCTCCAGGGACTACTCGTTCCACCTGTTCCAGAATATGTTCGAATACCTCATCCAGTTCCAGACTGCTGCTGACGACGGCCGCCGCTTGGGCCAAAGCCTCAGACAGGTCAAGGGCTTCCCGTTCCTCGCGCAACAAGCGTGCGTTGCGCAAGGCGATGGCGGCGTGACCGGCAAATAACGCCAACAGGTCGGCAGTTGCCGCGTCGAAGACCCCTACTTGAGGGTGCATTACAATCAGTACGCCCAGAAACTCTTCGCCCCAATGAATCGGCACAC
>CAZHBM010000414.1:0-3498 GCA_964529945.1 uncultured Anaerolineales bacterium
ACCGTACAGCATACCGGCAATGCGGTAGAGCAGGTATATGTTCCCGCCTTCAAACAAGACCAGGACCGTGCCCAAGATCAAAACAAACCAAAGGCGAAAATCGTCGGGCCAGAGCGGCAGAAGCAGACTTAACTTGTAAGCGCCGACAGCCAGCCACGGTACCAGCGGCGGCCATTCCAGCCAGAAGTGTACGAAGGGAAACATCCCATAGTCGGACAGGGCAGCGATGCCCAATAGCGTATCAAACTCCGACCAATCACGAATAAATCCGCCGGGACGCAACAGAAACAGAGTCAGCCAGCGAAACACAATCGCCAGGGCCAATATCCACCAGATACTCAGCCGAAGCGGACGTACTTTTTTCGCCGGCTGAGCTGCCGCAGCCGGCACACGGTCTTCACGTGACTCGTCGACTGGTTTCGTTTCCTGATCGACACGTTCTTCGGTGTTCGCTTTATCCATTGAAGTCTCCCCAATGGTCATCCTGAAGGCCTGGGCAAATGTAAAGCGTACCCAATCAGCCGGCTCGCGCCGCACTGCCGGCTATCTCTTTGGCTTCAACCATCTCGGCAGGCAAATTCTCTTTGGACACGACGTGCCAGGTCACGGGTAGAGTGGCCGTGAGTCGAGACAGCTCCTGCCACAGGTCCTGGTGACTCACCGGCTTTCCTTCCCTGGTCTGCCACCCTCTCTCGGCCCAGCGCTTGACCCACGTCGTCGCACCGTCTTTGAGGTAGTCGGAAGTGGTATAGATATGCACCGGGACCGGTCGTTGAATGGCGCGCAACCCTTCTACAGCCCCCATTAGGTGCATTCGATTGCTGGAGACGCCCGATGCCTTTCCACTAAGCGTCTTGGCCCGATTCCTGTAGCGCAGCACGACCGCCCAGCCGCCGGTCTTGGACTTACCGAGGTACGAGGCAGCCGTAAAAAGGTGTACCGCCCGGTCGTCGTCGAGAGGTAAAGCAACGCGAGGAATGGCAGATTGAGCTAGAAAATTGGCACGCTCGTTCCATTCGTTATTGGCGTGGCCTTTCGTCCACTGCCACGTCACCTCGTGGCGTTTCAATTGTCGGGCCAACTCCCGCCACAGATCCTGATTCTTGACGTCTTCATTCTGGCTGGTCTGCCAGTTACGCTGTTGCCACTGGGGCAGCCATTGCGTAATCCCCTGTCGCAGGTACTGAGAATCGGTCACCAACACCACCCGGCGGGGACCGTCAAGCGCCCGCAAGGCCTCGATGGCTGCCTGCAATTCCATTCGGTTGTTGGTTGTGCCGGGATTGGTGCCGACCAAATCTTGAGGTGGTTGGCCGGGATACAGTAGAACGGCCGCCCAGGCACCGGGACCGGGATTGGGCTGGCAAGCGCCGTCGGTATAGATCGTTACGTCAGGTTTGTGGTCAGACAAAAGTCAACCCCCAAGCCGAAACAAAAAAGTAACGTGTCATCCCGCAGAGCGTAGCTATTCACACAACGATCAAACGGGCAGGCCAGGCCGCAACGAAACTGAGGAGAGAAGAGACGCGCACATCATCGCAAACGTCCCAGGCCCAGATTGAAGCGGAGCTTCAAAATGGCAACCGTATACTGGGCGAAGATGGATAGAAACTGGGTCTTGCTGTGCCCGTGAGCGCGCAAGCGGTAAAACACCGGAATCTCGAGCAGTCGCCAGCCGCGACGCCACCCTACCATCAGAAGCCGGATGAAATAATCACCGTAACCGTAGAAGATGCGGTCCAACTCCAGTTCAAACAAACGCTCTCGGCGAATAGCATAAAAACCGCTCAAGTTGTCCCATACCCGAGTGCCAAACAGGAACCGCAATCCCAAATTGTAGATGAAACTGAAAGCATAGCGGGTGCTATCCTCCATTCCGCCACGCATCACAAAGCGGGACCCGATAACCACGTCATAATATTCCAGAAACTTTACCAACTGCGGAATCATCACCGGATCGTGATTGAAATCGGTGTCCATGAAGACGAGGATTTCACCGTCACTGTGTTCGGCACCGTAGCGCAGGGCCGTCGCCAGGCCGCGTTCCGTCGTCCGAACAAAAAGATGGACACGCTCATCTTTGGCAAACGTCTCTTCCACAATTTCAGCAGTGCCATCTGGACTGTTGTCGTCCACGATAACAATATCATACCGGAAATTCTCGGCAGACAGATGGCGGTGGATGGTTTGCACGAGTTCAACGATGTTTTCGCGCTCGTTATATGTAGGCAGGATTATGGAGGTCTTTGCCTTGGGTGGGGGATGGTGATTGAAATCGAGTGACATCGGCTACATGTACTTGACGAGGTCGAAAAGTGTGCCGTACTGACCGCCCCGCTGCCTGAAACGGCGCTGATCGGCCAGACCCGGCCAGGAGTGATACGTAGCCAGGCTGTTGTCCTGTCCCAGGCGCGGCGGATTGCCTGCCTCAACCAATGCCACACCCCTTTCCAACATCTCGGCACCAACAACCGCACTCTTATAAGACAAGGAAGTAATCGTGTCTTCCGGCTCCACGGGTATTTTCTCCTGCAACAGAATGGCGCCGGTGTCAAAGTGTGCGTCCACCCAATGCAGGGTTACCCCGGTTTCCTTGTCGCCATTGGCAATGACCCAGAAATAAGGGAACAACCCACGATTACGCGGCAACAGTGCCGGATGAATGTTCAAACAGCCTATCGTTGGCAACGCGATAAGCTCAGGTTTGATTAGTTGATTCAGATAGATCGAAATGACCAAATCCGGCTGCCAGTTGCGAATGACTTCCAAAGTGGCCGGATCGTTGACGTTTTCGGAACCGACCACCGGTATTTCGTAGCGCGAACTAAGCTCGCGCAAAGAGGGGACCTTCTGCTCACGTCCCACCAGATGGAACAGAACGGCCATCGCCCGCGACTGAAAAAACTCGAGTGCCTTGCGTCCAACAAACCGCAAGCCCGTTCGCCGCAGCAAAAACCATAAGCCTCCCGGCAACGACTTGCCATACAACAGGCAGTCGGAACGGATGATACCCACCACCTCGCCGGGCCGGCTACGGACCAAGGCGTTGGTCATAAGATTGGCATAGAAGCTTTCGTAGGTGAGTACGACAATGCGCAAGGATTACTCCCCTCTACGCTGGATGTCTACCAGCGCATCGCAAACAGTGTCGACCTGCTCAGGCGTCAACCCTGAACCCGACGGCAAATTGATGCCGCTACGTCCCAGTCGTTCCGCCACCGGCAAGCTCTGACCACGATTGTACATAGGGAGGGTATGCAATGGATAGAACACCGGCCGCGTCTCGATGTCACGTTGCCGTAACGCGGCCATGACTTGATCGCGATCCAGGCCGAACGAATCCTCGACCAAGATCGTGTACATCCAATAGACGTTCTCCGCCCAGTCGGCATCCGGTGGCAAACTGATACCCGGCACGTGCGCCAGTCTCTCATTGTAGTGAGCCGCATTGCGCCGTCGAACGGCAATGAACTCGTCGATGCGCTCCAGTTGCGCCAC
>CAZHBM010000415.1:0-3460 GCA_964529945.1 uncultured Anaerolineales bacterium
CTGCCGGCTTTGACATTTGTCTTGATTTTCATTTCATCTTCTCCTTTTTTGTTGGTCCGCTCGGTTATGCCTTGAAGTAACAGAGCATACCACAAGGCGCGCTCTGGTCCAAAAACCGGAGGCATATGTCGGGCTGGTGAAGACAGCTCTTCGGGAGGATGCAGTTCCAGGGAGAAACATCGGTGTCAGGAGTCCGCAGGTCAGCTCCCCACGCCCAAGTGCTGATGGCATAAAAACCTATATAAATCTAAGGATTACAAAGGAGAACGCCTGCCGAGGGAGGTCACTTCATTGGACAACCGGTGAGCAGGCGTTCTAGCGTGGAGGTGGCGGCGGGTAGATTCGAACTACCGACCAAGGGCTTATGAGTCCCCTGCTCTGGCCACTGAGCTACGCCGCCCGGTTCGCGCACTATTATATACGAAACCACCGGCAAGGCAAATCCGGCCGGCCGGTTTACGGCTCCGCCTTCAAAAAAGCATCCAACGCGCGCAAAAAAGACTCCATCACGTGCAGCGACTTGATCACGTCCGGGCCGATCTCCAGGCTGTGATCGGCGCCCTGAATCACCAGGCTCCGGCCGTTGCCGGCGGCCACCAGCTCGTCCAGCACCTGCGGGTCGTAATAGCGGTCGGCGGTGCCGATGACGAACAGGCCGCGCTGGCGACCCTCGAGAATCTGCTGCTGCAACTGCGGGTTGGTCAACATGCCGGTGATCCAGATACACTGGGCCTGCTTCAAGCGCGGCTCGGCCGCCAGCGCCTGGCCCATGGCCATTGTGCCGATCGACTTGCCGGCCAGGATGGTTCTGCGGTACGGCCGCTGGGCCAGGCCGGCCCGGCAGGCGGCCAGCGCGTCCTCGCGCACCCAACTCGCCCGCGCCTCGGGGGCCAGCGTGGCGAAGTCCGGCGCCCGGTCGTAGGCGTACTCCACCCGCAGCACGTCGCAACCGCGCTCCAGCAGCAGGTAACGGATGGGGTAAAACAGGGCCGGCATGTCGGCCGTGTAGGCGAATCCGGGGAAGACAATCGCCAACTCGTCGGTCTCCTCGGCCTGCAGGAAAAAGGTATTGGCCAGCGGCGCCTGGCGGTAACCGCGGATTTCCAGCGCGGTGACAGAATACACAACGTGCCTCCTTGTCTCCCGGTCCGGCGACGCCCGGGACTGGTTCCAGTTTCCGGCGCCCCGAAAAGCCGGTCCACAGCACCCGGCCTGAATCCTAACACGCGCCCCGGCTTCTGGCAACCGCCGCGGCCCCTTGTGGGGAATGTATTCGTTTCTGGTCAGGCCGTCCGGCCCAATTTGTCCGGCAAAAAACTTGGGCCAACTGCCCCCTTCTGCGTGTCATAACCGCCCATTTTTAAGCGCATAACACTTGACATATAGACATAAATGGTGTATCATGTTCTTGGCATTATGTAAGGTGGTGCTTTGTGTCCCGATGCAGGTATAACCAAGAGGAGGCGTAGGGATGTCGACGCTATCCAGTCGCTTTTTAGTTCCCGTTCTTGTGATCGCCGTGCTGTTACTCCCCACCGCAGCGCTGGCCGCCCCACCCGCTCCGTCAAGCCCAACCGTTCCACCGGCCGGCGGCACCGTGCACGTGGTCCAGTGGGGCGAGACGCTGGCTTTGATCGCCGGCCGCTACGGGGTGACCGTGGAGTCGATTGCCGCGGCCAACGGCCTGGCCAATCCCAACTTCATTTACGTTGGGCAGCGGTTGACCATTCCCTCGGCCGGCAGCCCCGGCGGGCCGTACGTGCCCGGCGGTGGAACGCACGTGGTCGCGCCGGGAGACACATTGACGGCCATCGCCTACCGCTACGGGACCACCGTCGGCGTGTTGGCGGCCCTGAACGGCCTGTCCAACACCAATTTTATCTACGTCGGCCAGGTGTTGGTGCTGCCCGGCGGTGAGGGTCAACCACCGGTCCCCTCGCCCGGCAGCGGTTGCGCCAGCTACTACACCGTCCGCTACGGCGATACCCTGTCGGCCATTGCCTGGCGTTACGGCACCACCATCAGCGCCTTGATGCAGGCCAACAACCTGTACAGCGAGTTCATCCGCCAGGGACAGCAGTTGTGCCTGCCCTACGGCGGCGTGGCCTCGGCCCCGGCGGCTCCAATAGAACCCGTGCCGCCCAAGCCGGCCCCGTACCCGCAGCCGACCTACTCCGCGCCTTTCTATCCGACGCCGCAGCCCGTTTACCCGACGCCTATGCCCGTCTACCCGACGCCGCAACCGGTCTATCCCACCCCGGTGCCGCCCGTCTACTCGCCGCCGACTTCCCAGGGAACGTCCGCCAACCAGAACGCGCCGGCTCCCGGCTCGTACCAGTACTACACGGTGCGCGACGGTGACACGCTGGCCTCCATCGCGCTGCGCTTCGGCGTCACCCAGACGGCCATTATGCAGGCCAACAACCTGTCACATCCGTCAATGATCTACTCGGGCCTGCAACTGGTCATCCCGGCGCCGGCGGTGCAGATGGCCTCCGGTCCGGCCTATGAGATCGCTTTCGCCCGCTGGTATCCCGACCAGTACGAAATCTCGGGCAAACACGACATTTTCACCGCCTACACCGACGGCAGCGGCGAAACGCTGCGCTTTCTGAAGGCATCCAGCCCCTCCTGGTCGCCCGACAAGTTGTATATGTTGCTGGTGGGCGAGGAAGGCTTCGACCGCCAGGAAGGCCGGTTGGACACCTGGGCGGTTTGGGAAGGCATCAGCAACGGCATTTTGGTGGCCCAGGTCTCCCCCTGGCCGGATGATTTTATGCAGATGCCCATCTACCAGGTTGAGCGTGAGGCCACCGTACGGTCCACCGCCTGGTCGCCCGACGGCGCTATGATCGCCTGGGACGCCGACCTGCAGGGCCGCGGCTATCACACCTACACCCGGCTACGCGGGGGCGACATCGACGACTGGCAGCCCGGCTTCGACATTCCCGGCGAGCAGCCGGACTGGTCGCCGGCCGGCGACCAGATCGCCTACCGCTCAGGACGTGACGAGCAGCAGGGCATCTGGATCTCCAACTTCGACGACAGCGGCGCGCACCGCATCACCCAGGATGGCAGCGACTCGTTCCCGCGCTGGTCGCCCGACGGCGGGCTGATCGCCTTCCATCGCGAGGTCGCGGGTAACGTAGACATTTACCTGATGTATGCGGACGGCAGCAACGTCCACCGGCTGACCACCGACCCGGCCCACGACACCCTGCCGGCCTGGACGCCTGACGGCCGCCTGGTGTTCCGCAGCGACCGCAACGGCACCTGGGGCATTTACGTGATGAACCACGACGGCAGCGGGCAGACGTTGATCATCCCCGACGCCGATCCCGGCCCCGACTGGGCGTCCGGGCGAATGGACGTGCGCTGACCGACGATTGCCTTCGGCCGGCTGACGCGGCACGACAACAAGCCACAAGTTAACGTGACCTGAGATAAGGATCACCGCCGA
>CAZHBM010000416.1:0-3441 GCA_964529945.1 uncultured Anaerolineales bacterium
GAGGCCGCCTTGCTCACCGACGAAGAAAAGATCAAAGCCTGTGAGCTGGCAAAGGAAGCTGGTGTTGATTATGTAAAGACCTCCACTGGGTTCGGACCCGGCGGCGCCACCTTGCACGACGTGGCCCTGATGCGCCAGGTCGTCGGCCCCGGCATCGGTGTCAAGGCTGCCGGAGGCATCCGCACCTTCGATGACGCCCGGGCCATGATCGGCGCCGGAGCCACACGCATCGGCGCCAGCGCCAGTGTCAAAATTGTACAAGGCGCCAAGGCCTGATCCGGCTACCGACTGCCGTGCCCGGTGAAAACAGGAGGATATCTTTGAGTGTAGACCTGCGCACCTACGTCTTTCTGGACAGCCTGCAGCCGCAACACGCCGCCTTCCTGGGAACCGTGGCGCGTGGCTTTTTGCCGCTGCCCGGTGACGCTTCCCTGTGGGTGGAAATTTCGCCCGGCATCGAGATCAACCGCATAACCGACGTCGCCCTCAAGGCCACCGGCGTGCGCCCAGGGCTGCAGATCGTCGAACGCCTCTACGGGCTGCTGGAGGTACACTCTTTAAGCCAGGCCGAGGTGCGCGCCGCCGGCGCCGCCATCCTGGAAGCACTGGAAGTGACCGAAGAGGAGCGCCAGAAACCGCAGGTCATCTCCAGCCAGATTATCCGCAACGTCGACGCCCACCAGGTGCAGCTCGTCAACCGTATGCGCTTCGGGCACATGCTGCTGGCCGGGCAGACGTTGTACGTGCTGGAAGTCGCCCCGGCCGGCTACGCCGCCCTGGCGGCCAATGAGGCTGAAAAAGCAGCCCATCTCAACATCCTGGAAGTCCGGGCCTTCGGCTCTTTTGGCCGCGTATACCTGGGCGGTGAAGAGCGCGACATTATGGCCGGCTACGGCGCCGCGCTGGCCGCCATTGAAGGCGTCACCGGCCGGGCAGCCGATGGCAGTCATCAGGAGTGAACCCTGTCTGTAAGACGTCGCCGGACACTTAAAGCACCGGCCCGTTTGCGCGTTAACCAAGCCAACAACCGTTACCAGCAGGAGGAACGTGAATGGCCGAAGCATTGGGTATGATCGAGACGAAAGGATTCGCCGCCATGGTCGAGGCCGCCGACGCCATGGTCAAAGCCGCCAAGGTAGAGTTGGTCAGCTACGAGAAGATCGGCGGCGGCTATGTGACCGCCGTCGTTCGCGGCGATGTGGCCGCCGTCAAGGCAGCGGTGGAGGCCGGCGTCCGCGGCGCTGAACGCGTCGGCGAGGTGGTTTCGGTGCACGTCATCCCGCGCCCGCACACCAACGTCGACCTGGTACTACCCTTGGGTCGCAGCCAGCAGGCGGCCGAAGAGGCCTGAGGTCAAAGGATTCGTTATGTACATCGGTCGCGTGCGCGGTTCCGTGGTGAGCACCATCAAGAACGAAATATTTGAGGGGCGTCGGCTGCTGGTGGTCGACCGGCTCGACCTGGACGGCAACGTCACCGGCGAGTACGACATCTGCGTCGACGTGGCCCAGGCCGGCCCCGGCGACGTGGTCCTCATCATCGACGAGGGCAACTCCTCGCGCCAGATACTGGCCCGCGAACCCGACGGCGCCGTCCGTACCGTCTTGGCCGGCGTGGTCGATGAAATATTGTGGCGCGCCGCTGAGGACGAGTCGGGCGCCGGCGATAGCCCGCCCGCCTGATTTGCGTCCGTTCCCTCTCAGCCGGAATTTGTCTGTCTGGCCCGGCGGTAGGCTTCGAGAGCCCGCTGCCGGGCTTGTTTATGGTTCACAATCGGCGCCGGATAATCGCTGCCCAGCACACAGCCCACCGCCTTTTGTTGCCCGTCCGTCATACGCCCCGGCTCGTGAATGAACTCCGCCGGCACGCGGGCCAATTCGGGCAGCCAGCGACGAATGAAAATTCCCTCAGGGTCGAACTTGGCGCTCTGCAGCGTCGGGTTGAAGACGCGGAAATAGGGCGCGGCGTCGGTGCCCGTGCCGGCCGTCCACTGCCAACCACCGTTATTGGCCGCCGGGTCGCCGTCCACCAAGCAGCGCATGAACCACGCCTCCCCCCAGCGCCAATCCACCAACAGGTCTTTGACCAGGAACGAAGCCACAATCATTCGCGCCCGGTTATGCATCCAGCCGGTTGACGCCAGCTGGCGCATGGCCGCGTCGACCACCGGATAGCCGGTTTCGCCCCGCTTCCAGGCCTCAAATTCGGCCCTGTCGTTGCGCCAGGCAATGGACTGCAGGTTTTCGCGAAAGGCGCGCCGGCCGACGAAGGGGAAAAAAGCCATAATGGAGATGTAGAATTCGCGCCAGATCAACTCGTTGAGCCAGGTCTCGGCACCTTGAACCGCCCGGGTTTCAGCAGCTCTACCTCTGGCCGCCGATGCCGCAGCGACCGCCTGCCGGGCTGACAGCATGCCCAAGCGCAGGTAGGCCGACAGGCGCGAGGTGCCATCCTGGTCCAACCGGTCGCGCGTTTCGGCATAGGCGTAGATCGGCGGGCTGTCTTCTTCACCACCGGCGAACTCAACCAGCCGGCGAACTGCTGCCGCCTCGCCCGGCATCGGGTCGGGCGGCGCCTCCACCCGTGGCAAAGGGTGTGTCGGGATGCCAGCCGGCACGGGCATCCGCTCGGGCGGGGGGAGCAAGGTCGCTTTTCCAGCCTGAGGCAGCGCCTTCCAGGCCCGGCAAAAAGGGGTGAACACCGTGTAGGGGCTGCCGTCGGCTTTGAGTACCCCATTTGGCGGGTAGACCACCAGCCCGCCCGCCAACACCAGCGGCATTTCGCGCGCCACGGCCGCGTCCCGCCGCCGGGCGTAGGGCGAGAAATCCTCCTCGGCATAGACACCTTCGGCGCCGGTCTCGGCCATCAGCAGCGCCAATTGCTTCACCGGTTCGCCCCGCCGCACCACCAGGTAGCCGCCTCGCTGTTTCAGGCCGGCGTCCAGACGGTCCAATCCGCTCACAAGCAGCGCCAGCCGGCGCTGGCTGAGGTTGTCGGCTGCCAGCAAGACCGGATCGAACACGAAGACGGGCACAACCTGCCGGGCTGTCTCTAGCGCCAGCGCCAACGCCTGGTTGTCAGCCAGGCGCAGATCGCGTCGTATCCACCACAAGGCCGTATCCATCACATACCACCCTGCTCCCTTCGCCGTCCGCGCCGCCCGGCCAGCAAGCAGCGCGTCTTCCACAGCAGCGGCAGGCTAAGCCACTCAGTCAGCCCCGGCCGGCCCCGGACCGGATGCGGCGAGAGCGTGATGACAGCCACACTCTGCGGTCGATGGTAAAAGGCCGTCACTGCCGATAACGGCACCGTTACCTCGAAGCGATGCTCGCGGTGCTCGCGGTGCTTCATACCAACTCTCGCAACGCCTCCACGATACGCGGGTAGCTGAAGGTGAAGCCCAGGTCCAACAGCCGCTGCGGCACACAACGCTGTCCGGTC
>CAZHBM010000417.1:0-3438 GCA_964529945.1 uncultured Anaerolineales bacterium
CTGCTCAACTCCATCTTACTCACGCCGTGACCACCGGTGACGGCGGAGGCTACCAGTTCAGCAGCCTGCCGGCCGGCACCTACATTGTCCAGGTGACGGGCTCAAAGCTAACCCGGCCCGTGTGGCACGATGGGCAAGCCGCCATCGTGTTGGACCTGGTGCTGCCGGCAGCAACGGTACGCACTGCCGGCGCGGGCGTGATCGGCGGCGTGCTGCGCGACCAGTTTGGCACACCGATGGCAGGTCAACAGGTCACCTTGACCGGGACGAACTTTTCGGACTCGGTCGTCACAGACGCCGGCGGCGCCTACCGTTTTGAGGGACTGGCCGGCGGCACCTATTTGGTGCGCCTGGTCGGCCGCAACGTGGCGCGCTACGTGTGGAGCAACGGGCACGCGCCGGTAAGTCTTGACCTGACGCTGACTGATTGAGCGATGGCTGCCGGAGACCGGCCAGGCCACGCCGGCTAGGCCGCCGCCTGGCGGTCCATCTGGGCGCGCTTCCTGGCCGCAATCTGGAACAACCACCAGGTAAGTGCCAGGCCGACGATCAAGCAAACAACGGCGGTGATGCCCAGCATGGGCCGAATGCCGATGGCCACAGCCAGGATGCCGCTGATCCACGGGCCGCCAAACATGCCCAGTGAGTACACTGACTGAAAGAGGCCCATGGCGCTGGTGCGCTGCCGGTCGTCCACGAAGCGAATGCTCAACCCCATCAGTACCGGGTAGCTGATGCCAAAGCTCAAACCCAAAAAGACCTGGGCCACAAAGATAATGGCCAGGGAGGGCGCGACCGCCAGGATGGCGACCCCGGCCCCCATGAGTCCCATGCTGATGTAGACCAGCAACTTCGACCCGACGCGGTCGACGATAGCGCTCACCGCAAGGCTGCCCAACAGTCCCAGGGCAATATTCATGCTGACCAACGTGCTCTGCACGATATCATTGGCCCCCAGATCCCGAGCCAGGAGCGGCAGAAAGGCGAAGGTGGTGGCGAAGAGTGCGTAATGGGTCACCGTGCCGAGGATGGAAGGTAATAACACATCTCCCCGAATGACCAACGTCCCCACGTCGCCGACGGACGGCGGCACGTTCGTCGAACGTTTCTCACCCAGTAACAGCGTGACCAGAATGGCGGCTACTGCCGCCGCGGCGGCCAGATTGAATGCCAGAGAATAGCCGCCGGCCATATTCAGCGAGCCGGTCACGGCCGTGGCGACCATGCGGCCGCCAAATGCGATAAAATTCAGGATTGCACTGGCCCGAACAGCCTCTTTGGGCGGGAACAGGCTGCTGAAAAAGACCACCAGGGGCACCCAGGTGCCGGCCGCCACACCGGTAATGGCCCGCGCGACGGTCAGTCCGCCGGCACTGTTCGAAGTCCCCAGCAGCCAGGCCCCCAGTCCAACAAATGCCAGCCCAGCCAGAATAAAAGGCTTACGGCGCCCGACCCAGTCGGCCGCCAGGCCGATCGGCAAACGGACAATGGCTTGCCACAGCCCATACATAGCCAGGATGCCACCCACGACCGCCAGGTTGCCGGTTTTGCTCTCGACGTAGGTTGGCAAAGTGGGGACGTAAAGGTACAGACCCGCCCAATAAAGAAACACGACGACGGAAAGCAAAACAAGCTTGAGACGACGATTCATGATAGCCGGGGGACTCCTTCGACAGGATGATGGGTAACATTGTACTCCTGCCGAATTTGTTTAGGCAAATGGCCAAAACATCTGACCAGGCGGAGGGAACCCTGCCGGTTAAAATCGGCCCTATGGCGGCAGATGTGTCTCATTTTCTGGGCAGAAAACCCCGCGTGAGCCGGTGGTCAGTCTAGTCTCTTTTCTTGTGGGTGGGCTGCATTCCACCCACAAAAAGGAGAAACTACCTGATTCTAAACGTCACCAAAAAACATGAAGGAAGCAGTCTCTCGCGAGAGACTGCCTGGGAGCCAAGTTTTGGCTCCGTCCAATTTCTCCAACAAAAGATTTGGGATAGACCCTATGGAGGCAGACTGACTACGAGGGAGATGGCGAGAGCCCTGCCGGAGGGCAGGGCTCTCAAAAATAGGTTATCATGTCTCTGAATAAATAGGTGAAACGAAATAGGTGTCAGACTTTACAGGTTGCTGACGATGTTGCTGAACACGTTGCCGACGACCGGACCCAGCAGCAACAGGATGGCAATGACCACAATGGCTACCAGCACCAGGATCAATGCGTACTCGACCAGGCCCTGACCCTTCTCACGCGGAAGATATAGCATGGGAAATTTCTCCTTTCTCAAGAATTTAGATCGGCAGACTGCCAACCTATATCAATTATACAATAACTAGACTCTTGCGCCAATAGTCATTAAGTACTATTTGACATATTATTGGAGTATTTGCCGCCCCCATCTTGGCTAGGAGCTGGGTTTCGTCACCGTCACCACGTCTTCCCCAGGCGGCAGGTCAAACAGCAGTTCGCCCTCCGTCACAGCCGGCGCGCGGGTGTAGAACCCAACCTGCAGTTGGTAGGCGCCGGCCGGAAGGTCGGCCGGTACCGGCAACAGACCATCTTCGGTCAGAATCTGTCCCAGTCGCCACGTGCTGGGGTCGCCGTTTTCGGCAACCACCGGCTGGCTGAGACCCTCGGCAACGATGGCCCCGTCGGTTCCGACCAGGCGGAAGAAGAATTGCTCGTCGGGTAACTTGCCCAGATACTCCCAGTAGAGGCGGAAAGGAAGCTCACTGCCGGCGGCGACGGTGGGTTGATTGGGGTCTTCAGCACCCGGCCAATCCCATCCCAGCAAAGCGGCAATGCCCTGGTAGACCCGGTGATTTTCGTCGACCTGGTCTTCCACGTAGTGATGGATGTGTGGCCCGGGATAGATGACGACGTAGTCGACCCCTTTGATCTGAATGATCTTATCGGGCTGGTAACGCGATTCGAAGAACAGATATAGCTCGTCGTCCGGAAAGCGCCGCTGCAACTGGTTGATGTAAAACACCACGTAGTCGCCGGCCATGGCCTTGCCCTTTTCCTTGGAGTAGCTCAGAGACGTACCCTTGAAGAAAGGTGCGAAGGTCGATTCGTACCACGACGACACCAGCAGCGATTCGGCATCCGGTTTTTGATTGAGATAGTCGGCCGCCAGGTCCAAGCCTTCGCCCCAGCCGACGGTAATGATGTGTTGTGCCCCGCGAATGCCGCCCAACAGCGGGTTATAGTAAGTGAAATAGTAGGGGAAGGTGTTTGCCAGCAGGCCGCCCTGAAACAAGACGATAACGACAAACATGGCGTTGTTCGACAGCCAGGCCTTAACTTGTGACAGCGGCGTGAAGCCACCCGGACCGGCGGCGCTTTGCGCCCAGCGATGCCCCAGGCGGGCAATGTGGGCCAATCCGACGGCGGCCTCGATGTCCAAAAACGGGTAGTTGGGCAAGATGTAACGGTCC
>CAZHBM010000418.1:0-3431 GCA_964529945.1 uncultured Anaerolineales bacterium
CCAATTAAGTCAACTGGCGTGGCGACGACGGAATCGAGTTGGTGGGCTACCAGGTGGGTACCATAAGCCACGAGGCTTTGCCCGTCACTTTGTGGTGGCTAAGCTTAGCCTACGCAAACCGTGATGATCTGGTAGAGGTTAGCCTCGTGGATGACGCGGGAAATGTGCGGGCGATCTGGTTGGGATACCCGGTCAACGGCCGCTATCCGACCCGTGCCTGGGAGCCAGGCGAGGTTGTCGAGGACACCGTCATTGTGCCGTTGAATGGCCTGCCGGCGGGCCGTTACCGGTTGGGTCTAAAATTGATCGCACTGGAAGAGACTCCGGGCGCCGATTGGACACCGGTGGACGTCCGCGATTTGCCGGTTGTTGCCGCCATCCAGTTGGAGCAAATACAGATTCCTAACATGGCAGAAAACACGGCGGCAACTGCCGGCGACCGGCCCGCCGCGGGGTTAGATGATCGACGGGCGGAGAGCAAGCCAACCTTTACGCTACGGGCAATGATTCGTATCCGAATCGCCGGCCTGTCCTCTGACCATTGGCGACAGGTAGCTCTGGTAGGGCCGGACAACCAACGGCATCCGCCCCTGGCCGTAGCCGACGACGTGGTCTTCTTCCTGGTCGGCGGTGCCTGGCAGAGCGGCGATTACCGGCTATGCGTACAAGCAGCACTCGACCGCTGTTCGAGTCAAGCGCTGCTCACGGTCAAAACCAGGCCGCGCAGTTTTGAAGCGCCTTCGGCCGGTCAGCACGTAGACGCCGATTTCGGCGATCAGATTCAACTTGTGAGCTACGAACTGCCAATGCGCACGATCGAGCCTGGAGGATCCCTGGGACTGAGCCTCTACTGGCAAGGGTTAAGAACCATGGGCCAGGACTACCTGGTCACGGTGAAACTATTGAACGCAGTTGACAATCAGTTGGGCGGGCAATTGGACCGCATCCCCCAGGGACATTACAGCACCTTGTTGTGGCTGCCGGGCGAGGTGGTGGCCGACACCATCAACGTCCCAATCTTCCCGGACGCGCAACCGGGCGTCTACCGGCTGGAGGTCGGCGTCTACCGCGAGGTAGACGGTCACGCCCAGCACCTACCACTGGTGGTCGATGGCATCGAGCAACCGGCCAACATGGTAAACCTGGCAGACATCCGCGTCGGTGGGCCGCCGCCGGGCGTGACGGTCGACCATCCGCAACCGGAGTTTCCGCGTGACGACAGGCTGGGGGAGACGATCAGCCTGATCGGTTACGATCTGCAGCCGGAACCTGAGGCCCTGTCGTTGACCTTCTACTGGCGCTGCGACCAGAGGCCGGCCCAAGATTACACCACCTTCGTCCACGTCCTGCCGGCCCGGGCCGGCGTGCCGGTGGTGGCGCAGATGGACTCACCACCGGCCGGCGGCGCCTACCCGACATCTCTATGGCAGCCGGGCGAGGTCATCCGCGACACGATCACGGTGCCTATGCCGCCCGATCTGGCAGCCGGCAACTACGAAATCGTGGTCGGCCTGTATGACCCGATCAGCGGCCAACGATTGCCGGTGGCCGGAGCAGCCGACGCCGGCATTCACCTGCCGGCCATTGCCTGGCCGCCGTCCAGTCCATGATCAGGGAGTGTCTCAAATCTATTTGTTGGAGAAATTGGACCGAGCCGGGGCCGGACTGCGAAGTTGGTTCGTGAGAGATAGATCGCATAATGTTTAAGAAGTGTTTAGAATCAGGAAGCATTTTTTGATTTCTTTTGGGTGGAAGGTCTTCCACCCAAAAGAAATCAAAAAAGAGAAAAAATCGGCCGCCGACTCCCACGGCCATCTACCAGGAAAATGGGACACACCCCTATGACGCGGTTCAGTTGACCTGAAAAGTAGCCAACTGGATGGCATCGTCGGGCCAGCGCGAGCCGCCAGCACTGACCGCCGGCAACCGTTGCCCCGTCTCCAGGTTGTACATGCCCACCAACAAACGGTAGGTCCCGGCCGGCGCCTCCGGCGGCAAGGTCAACTGGTAACGGTCCACCACCCGATCGTAAACCGTCCAGGCCGTGGTCGGGTAGCGGCCGCCTTGGGGCTGGTTGTCCTGTTGTGCCCACACCCGGCCGTCCGGCCCGATCAACTGGGTAAACACCGTGTAGTTCTCCGCCGGCGCCACTACCGCCTGCCAGAACAAAGCCAGGTCCAGCACCTGTCCCCTGTGGATTGCCTGTTTGGGTCCGTCGAAGCCCAGTAGCTGAATCTGGTCGCCCAGCACAACTTCCATCGGGGTGGCGGGTGGCTTGTCACGGGCGGCGTCCAGGATGCGCACCGGCCCCAGGTAGAGGTGTTTGACCGGTTCGCCGGTTCCGGGCAGGTCAATGGGCAAAAACAGGAATTCACCTAACACGTAATCGTAGACCCCAAACTCGATGGTGTACAGGCCGGCCGGTGTGCCGGCGTTGATGGTCAACGGGTAAACCTCGTCGACGTATTCGCCGGGCGCCCACAGCACGTTGGGATAATGACTGCCCAAGGGTTTGTCAGTCTGGCCCCACGACTGCATCTGGTTGTCCAACAGGTGCAGCGTGGCGATGTAGCGGCGATTCATCGTGCGCAGCGATTGCCAGTAGGCGCTGAAGGGAATCACGTCCCCCGGGCGACGGGCAGACAGGTCCACTCCGTAGCCCAACAACTCTAATTCGTCACCCACCGGCGCGTCCAGCGTGACCGGGACGTCGGCCGGCGGAGTGAAATCACGGAAACGGGTGTTGACCAGCACCTGTAATTGGTCGTAAACATGATCGCCGATCTTGACGGCATACGCGCCGGGACGCAGCGCCGGATCGACCACAAAGTTGTAGACACAGGCAGATTGGCCGGCCGAACAAGCCGGCACCTGCTGCGGGCAGCCTACCAGTTGGGTATTGGTGACCGGTAGCCAATCGGGCGCCGGTTGAGACGTCTCGCCGCCCAGCGGCGACAGGGACACCGGGAAGGTTGCCTCCGGCGGGGATGTTTCCGCGCTGGATTCTTGATCGGTCAAGCTGCAGCAGGCCGGCCCGTTGCTGGTAATCAGCGTCAGGCTTTGGCGCATCTGCGACAGTGTGACCTGGCCGGCTTCCAGTCCTTGCCCGTCTACCCAGACCTTGAAGCCGGTCGCGCCGTCGCCGGGCGCGGCCGCCGCACTCACCTGCACCTGCGCCAGCCTGGCCGGAGATGGCGCCGCAGCCTGGTCATCGATTTTCGCCCTGGCGCTGTCCAGACGCAAGGGCCAGATGGATACTTCCAGGTCGTAGGAGCCGGCAGCCAGGCAGGAGGGCAGGGCAACCGACAACGCGTCGCGGATCAGGTATCCCGGCTCCCAGGCGCGCATCGGATAGCGCCCGTCGACCGGCTGGCCGGCGTGACAGGCAACCAGGGCGCCATCCGGCCGGCGCAGGCAGACGTAAACCAGGT
>CAZHBM010000419.1:0-3415 GCA_964529945.1 uncultured Anaerolineales bacterium
TCCCCTCATCTCCAGTGCCAAGGTCATGTGGGGCCACCTCCTGTCTGGATGTCTTATCTTCCGTTAGGCTAAATAATCTTATCCCTCACCCGGGAACTGACATAGTCCAAAGATCCCACCACGATGGCGATGGCGATCATCTGCACACTCGCATCCCGATACTTGAGCAGGTTCAGATTTTGCTGCACCAAGAAGCCAATGCCGCCGCCGCCGCCGAAACCGATGATGGTTGACATACGGACGTTGATGTCCCAGCGGTAGATGGTGAAAGCCGTGTACGAGGGCACAATTTGTGGAATAACGGCGTAAACAATTGTCTGCAGGAAATTGGCGCCGGTGGCGGTGACTGCTTCGACCGGTCCTGTCAAGATATTCTCAACTTGCTCGGAGTAGAGCTTGCCCAATCCGGCGATGGTGTGCAGTGCCAGGGCGATCACTCCGGCGAAGGGGCCGATTCCAACCCACACCGCAAAGGCGACCACCATAATCAGCGGCTCGATCGACCGCAACGTGTTGAGTATCGTGCGCGTCACGTTGTACACGATCATACCTACCGGCACCGGTTGGTCCACCCTGGCGAACAAGCTCAAGACGAATATGACCACGGCGACGATTACGGTCGGCACCAAGATGAAAATGGTATAGTGCTCTACTTCGTACAGCCAGGCGATACCGGCAGTCAGGATAGCGGTCAGCAAGGCGCAACCCAGAGTGCCGACGACAATGGTGTATATTCGGGTCAAGGTATGGGGCGCGTTCCTCAATAGCCGTTCGGCGAGGGAGGATGCCACCGAACTGAACAAGAATAGGCCGATCAGCCCGCCCAACAAAGGCAGGACAATCTCGATCATATCGCCCATTACAAAAACTGCGTTGCCCAGGAAACCAAACGGCCCCAAGATACCCTTGAAATACAAGCCGACGACAATCGCAACACGCGCGAAAGCGCTCATTCCCAGGACGGTCACCACCGTCAACCCCAGCCCGATACCCCATTGGCGGACACCGGCCCCGCGTCCCTCGTAGGGTTGGCGTAAGACTCTGCTGAGCAGCCAGAGTCCGAGGACGCTCAATATCAGCAATGCGACCACGGCACCGATGCCGACGTTATCGGTCAGAAATTGTACTAATCGCTCCAGCTCCCTGAAAACTAACCAACCGGAGGCAAAGCCGAATGGCGCCACCAACAAACTGGACGCGATGTTGGCGTACGGGCTGACCACGTTCTCCATCAGGTTACGGGCGGCCAGAAAGCTGATCGGAATGGCCAGCAGCGTACCGAAGGTGGTCGCGATCAGTGCCAGGAAGACAGTTTCGATGATCTTGTTGAATGTTTCTTTCAAGGTGACGCTGGGTTGGGGCAGGCCTTGCCGTATCTTCACCACTGCCCGCACATACTGTATCTGATCAGATGGCCGATCGTCGCGCATATTGACCTTGTAAGTGAACTGTCCGTCCGACTGGACCGTGATCGGTTCATTGGCCAATCGCAGCTCGATCTGTTCTTGAACGGTGGGCGCTTCCGGCAAGAAGAATAGGTACACAGTCTCCCTGGGTTTGAAGTTATAGCCCTTAATTGTTGCTTCTTGACCCAGGTCCAGGCAATTGGGTATGACCTCAATGTAGCGGCCGCTGGTGTCTACGGGAGGCAACTGGACCTGCGGATTGCAGGGCATAATAATCGGCGCGTCGATCTCAAGACGTTGTTCGGGATACTCGACCAGTCGCGGGTTGGCCAGTCCGCGGATAATGTTGGTCAATTGAGACTGCCGTTTGGCTTCCTTGGGAGTCTCAAGATCGACTTTTGTGATCTGGAGGCCAAATGCATACACAATCAGAATGGCCGCCACGATCAGAAGAGTGCGCAATGAGTGCTTGAGAGGGTTCTGTTTCTTGTTTCCCTGGCCGTTCTTATCTGGGGTGTCTTTCATAAGAAACCTATCCTATGCGCTCCGCCTCTCGCCCGTAGATCTGTTTGAATTTTTCGTCGTCAATGTCCTCTGGCAGTCCGTCAAAGACCAGACGGCCTTCATTGAGAGCGATTGCCCGATCAGCATACTGTTGCACCAGATCCAGAAAATGCAGGCTGCAGATAACGGTTATGCCATCTTCCTGGTTGAGTTGCTTCAAGATCCGCATAATGCTGTGGGCCAGCACCGGGTCGAGACTTGCCACCGGCTCATCGGCCAGCAGAATTTCGGGGTCCTGCATAAGCGCTCTCGCGATGCCGACACGCTGCTGCTGACCGCCGCTGAGGTCATCGGCTCTGACGTGGGCTTTTTCTGCAATGGACACCCGTCCCAAACTGCGCAAAGCCTGGTCCACTTCTTCCTTGGGGAAATAATTGAACAGACTCCACATTGGATTGACATAACCCAGTCTGCCCGACAAAACATTGGTGAGTACGCTCGACCGGCTTACCAGGTTGAAATGCTGGAAAATCATTCCGATACGGCGCCGAATTTGACGCAGTTCCTCCTGGGGCGCGTGAGCAACGTCTTGCCCATTCCATATGATTTCGCCTGCCGTTGGTTCGACCAGCCGGTTGATGCACCGTAACAGAGTGCTTTTTCCCGAGCCACTCAAGCCGATTACCGCCAAAAACTGACCGTCCGGCACGTCGAAGCTGACATCGTCCAGCGCAAGGACTTTTTCATCGTAGACTTTGGTCAGGTTCCTGATCTCTAACAATTGGCTCTCCGTGCGTTAACTAACGAGCTGTCTCTCGTAACATATGGCCGGATTGGCCAGGCCGTTGTGGATGGGCAACGCTGGGTAATTGCCATAGTTTGGCCCGGCTGGCCTTTCCAAACCTTTACACGAATAGTTGGGGCTGTGCAACCTTATCACGCAGGCATTCTGTATCAGAAATAGTTGGCTCTGGCGAAAGATGTGCCTTTCTCCCGTGAAGATGAAGAAGCGCAAATCCAATGATAGCTGCACTTAGATACTCTGCCGGAGGAGCACATTCCAGCTGCTCCTCCGGCAAACAGGATTCAAAGTGTGGCAGACCCGAATGGCACAACGGTTTCAGGTATTGTGTCGCTCCGCCTACACCTGTGTCCAAAGGCTACAGGGCCGGCCGTACGGCCGGCCCTGTGAAGAAACACGTCATCCACCAAAGATGTCTTCTTCGGTGTACCCCAGGCCCTTGACCAGCCTGCGAACGACGTCGTAGAACGAGTCCTGGACGGGCTCTATTCCGGTCCAGCTATAGAACTGGTCGGAGCAGATCGACTGCTGGCACTCATCGGACGCGGCGAAGACGACCATTGCGTCGATGATTTGTGTCCGCAGATCCGCCGGGAACTCGGCGCTGAAGCTCATTGTATCGTTGGGGATCGGGTCGGTCAGCATCATAATGCGGACTTTGTCAAATACGTCAGGTGCCGTCTCCAACACGGCCGTGCGGGCA
>CAZHBM010000420.1:0-3412 GCA_964529945.1 uncultured Anaerolineales bacterium
GCCGGCTCTCATCGATGCCGGATATATCCGCCTGCGGCCAGGCGCAGTGATGAACACTTTGATAGGCATCCGGTTGAACGTTGGCCACCAGATTCTGGTACATCACCTCGGTTACAAAAGGTGTGAAGGGTGCCAGCAGTTTGGCTAACTTGACCAACACGTAATACAGAGTCGCATAGGCGGTATTCTTGTCCGCATCGTGCTCGCTTTTCCAGAAGCGGCGGCGGCTGCGGCGCACGTACCAGTTGGTCAGATCATCCAGGAAAGGCTCGACGGCACCGGTCGCTGTGTAAGCGTCTGAATTCTGCAACGTCACGTCAACCATGCCCGTCACCTGTTCGAGACGATCGACAATCCAGCGATCAAGCAAATTGGCGCTTTGCGGGCCTGGCCCTTCCGGCACGTCCGGATCAAAAGCATCGCTTTCGGGGAGCCAACCATCCAATTTGGCATAGGTCACAAAGAAGTTGTAGACGTTCCACAAAGGGATCAAGAACTGCCGCCGTACCTCATCCGCCCGTTGATAGCCGAACAAAAGGTTGTTTTCCGGCTTCTGGCGGCAGTACAGCCAGCGCATAACATCCACACCCATTTTATCGGCCGCATCGTTGAACTCAATCGCGTTGCCCCAACTTTTGTGCATCGGCCGGCCGTCTTCGGCCCACAAGGTGGCATAGCCGAAATTCTCCAAAAAGGAGGGTGACCGGTCCAGTACCGTACCCATAACCAACATACTGTAGAACCAATTGCGGAATTGCCCGGGGAAGGATTCGCTGATCCAGTCGGCGGGATACCACTTGCGCCAATAATCGCGGTCGGTCCGGTAACGCAGCGTGCTGAAACTGACAATTCCGGCATCCAGCCAGGGGTTACCCACGTCGGAGATGCGGCTCATCAATCCACCGCAGTGGGGACATTCGATTTTGATTGCATCGATGAAGGGCCGATGCGGCGTATGGTGGTCGAACTCTTCCCAGCCGGCCACAGCCCGCTGCTCCAACTCGATCTCGTCGCCGATGACCTCGTAGTGATCACAATCGGCGCATTGCCAGAACGGCAACGCCAACCCCCAATAACGCTTTTTGCTGATCATCCAGTCGTGCATGTTGCGCAACCAGTCCATCTCGCGGGCATATCCAAATTCGGGAATCCAGCGGATTTGGTCAACAACGTCCATGATCTGGTAGCGCAGACTGTTTTCCTTCTCTAGCTCGGTCAGAGCTTCGCGCGGCTTGTCGTAGACCGGTCCCATGCTGACAAACCACTCGTCGACCAGCCGGAAGACAAGCTCCGTCTTGCAGCGCCAACACACCGGGTAACGGTGGGTGTAATTCTCCACGTCGTATAACAAGCCTTTTCGGCGCAGATCGTCAAAAATCGGTTGGCGTACGTCGGCCACGTTCATGCCGGTCAGCCAGCCAAACCCATCGACGAAGAAACCTTCCTCGTTCAAGGGTGCCACCATGGGCAGATTGTATTCGCGGCCCAGTTGGAAGTCCTCAGCGCCGCAGCCGGGGGCAATGTGTACAATGCCGGTACCTTCCGTCTCGCCCACCTCATCCCAGAGGATGACCCGATGGGCCTGGGCCGCACTTTGACGGATTCCTTCCGTCAGGTTGACCAGCCGGGTGTGACCGCCTACCTCCTGGGCGGCAGCCAGGTCGTCGAACGGCCCATCATACGTCCAGCCTTCGAGTGCTGTGCCCGGCATCTCGGCAAGGATTTCATAGTCGCCGCGCAACATGTGCAGCGTACCCTTTGACAGATACAAGAACTCGTCGCCGTTGCGAACCTTGACGTAGGTCAGGTCAGGCCCCACGGCAGCGGCGACGTTGCTGGTCAACGTCCAAGGCGTCGTCGTCCACACCAGCAGTGATTCTTTCTCGCGCCCACGCAAAGGGAAACGCAACGTAACGCTGGGATGGGTCAGTTCCGTGTAGCCATCGGTGACAATTTCGTGCTGGCTGATAGCCGTCGCACAGCGGGGACACCATGGCATAACGTCGGCGCCGCGATACAGCCAGCCTTTCTCCCAGCACCTCTTGAGAAAGGTCCAGATCATGTAGTTGTTCTCGTTGGAGAAGGTAAAATAGCTCCCCCCCAACTCAGGCATACCCAGCCGGCCCACGACCTGCTCGACGCTGTCGGTGACCGGGCCCTCGGGCCCCTGCACGGTCACGACCGCCGCGGGATCTTTCAGCAATTGGTCGGCCAACCAACGCAGCCGTTGCGGGTCATTCCAGTCCATCCAATATCCCAGGCGTATGGATTGTTCTGTCTGCACGGCGGCGTAGCGTAACACGCGCTCTTTACACTTGCGCACAAACCGATCCAGGCCGAAAGCCTCGATATCCCGCTTGGACTCAAACCCCAGTTCCTTCTCAACCTCTACCTCAACCCACAGGCCCTGGCAGTCGAACCCGTTCTGATAGCGCAATTCCCGGCCGCGCATCGTCCAATAGCGGTTATACAGGTCCTTATAGGTGCGTCCCCAGCCGTGGTGGACGCCCATCGGGTTATTGGCCGTAATCGGTCCATCAATAAACGACCAACTCGGTTGCCCCTTATGCAGCTGGCGCAGTTTCTGGAAAGCGTTCGTCTCATCCCAGAATCTAAGAATTTCGCGCTCTTGTGCGGGAAAATCCACCTTGGCGGGTACATCTTCAAATGACATCTACCACTCCTTGCCGGTCACGTCGCGAAATACCCACGTGACAAAAATGATCCTTTCGATTGGCGAGCGGGCACTCATCGAAAGGTGAGGTCACGATCAATCCGGTTGCCATAGACTTGCGCTAATGCCGCTTACTGTCAGATGCCAGAACGGCCGAATTGCCGGACCAATTACTGCAACATCCTAATCTGTCAATTCAATATGAATACGCTTGTTGATCCGCCCTTTGCTCTTGTAATCAACCACGTGGATGTGACCCACCTCACGCGTGTTGGCAACATGCGTGCCACCGTCCGCCTGCAAGTCCAGGCCGACGATCTCAACGGTGCGCACTTCGGCTATGCCAACGGGCAACAAATTGATCTTGGTACGAATCAGGTCGGGAATCAAAAAGGCTTCTTCCCGCGGCAATATCTTCACCCGCACATCTCGGGCGGCCGCTACCGCCGCATTGACCCTCTGCTCGATTTCCTTCACCAACTCCTTGTGCAGAGTCTCAAACTCAAAGTCCATCCTGCCCTTAAGCGGCTCCATATTGCCGCCCGTGACCTGGGCGCCATAATCGCGCCACACGACCCCACAAAGAATGTGCAAGGCGGTGTGCGTACGCATCAGTTGGTAGCGTCGCTCCCAATCCAACCTGCCGACTACCCGAGCTCCGGTCGGTGGCAGAACACCGGTGACGAAATGCCATACCGCGCCGGCCTGGCGCTTCACCTTGTTAACTGTCAGTGCTTG
>CAZHBM010000421.1:0-3399 GCA_964529945.1 uncultured Anaerolineales bacterium
ACCGCCCAGATGAGCATAGCCGGCACCACGGTCAGCACCGGCGACAACAAGTAGATGATGCGATCCACGTGCCTTGGAATGATTTCCTCTTTGAACATCATTTTCATTGCGTCGGACAGTGGCTGCAGCAAGCCAAACGGACCAGCCAAATTGGGGCCATAGCGTACCTGGAAACGGCCTACCAGCTTACGTTCGACGTAGCTGAGGTAGGCAAAACCCGTCAGCAATATGAAGATGAGCAATACGGCCTTAATGGCCGGTATCAGTAGGAGTGCAATCCAGTTCATAACGCTCCCAGTCCAATCCTGTCCGAGACAAGTACACGGTTATTCATCGGCAATGCTCGTGATGGTAACGGGGCCAAAAACCTTTTGCTCACCCAATAACGCCTCAGCCGGCCATCCCGGCAGATTGCGTGCGACAGCTACAACCCCTTCCGGTAGGCTATCATCGATCTCAACTCCAAGCTGCACGTTATGCCCGTTGCGGCTCAACTCGACCTGTTGACCGGCCTCGACAGCTAGCCTACCTGCATCGGCCGGTGATAGCCTGACGCTCGGTGACACGAACTGTCGGTCGAGCAGCGGATTCTGGTGCAATAGGGTGCCTCCGTCGTACAACACGCGAGGTGCTACCAATGTCAATCCGTCGGCCGTGTCCGGCTCGCCAGGATCAACCCAGGTTAACGGCAGTTTTTGGTCTTTTTGTTCGGCCACCGTCGGCCACTGGAGGCCTTCGTGCGCCTCAGCCTGGAAACTCATGCCAGCGTAGATGTAGTGAGACATACGCCGCGACAAAGGTATCGGCCGAGTCAACCGTTCGTAATTCATTCCCCGATAGAGGGGAATGGTTTCGGCCATCTCGGCCAGGACTCCGGCGGTCGAAGCATAAGGCCAGTCGGTGCCCAGCAATGCACCCAAATGGCGAATAATAACCCAATCGGGACGCGTCTGGCCGACAACAGGTAATGTGGGTGAGAAATGTTGTACCCAACGCTCGCCGTTGGTGAAAGTCCCATCCCGCTCCGCCAATGCGGCCGCCGGCAGGACTACGTCGGCTTGCTGAGTGGTGGCCGTTGGGAGCAGTTCCTGGACGACCAGCAGCTCGATTTCCTTGGCGCGGGGCCGCGTTGCCAGCGGGTCGGCGCCGGCAATGAGCAGCGCCTTGACCTGGCCGGCGAGCATCTGTTCGGCGTTCAATCCCTGTTCCGGTGCCGGGACGTAACCTGGCAGACGGTGGGGCACCAAACCCAGGTCGGCTGCGCCGCGGCTGTTGGCATGCGGCAGCACGGCCAGCAGACCGTTGTTAGGCCGTCCGGCGAAACCGGCCACCAGAACCAGGTTCTGCATGGCTGCGGTTAGTGCTGGGTCTGCACCGGCTTCCATGCCGTACAGGATGATGCCGTTTTTGGCCTGGCCAAAGGCCTGAGCTGCCTGCCGGATGGCACCGGCCGTCAGACCGGTCACACTGGCTGCCCTCTCCGGCGTCCACGGCTGTACCTTTTCCCGTAGGGCATCCAGTCCGTCCAGGCGGGCCAGCATCTCGTTGCCGGTTAACCGGCGGCCGTCTTCCATCTCCTCGAAAAGAAAGACGTGGAGCATTCCTAATACCAGGTGCGCCAGACTGCCGTAATGGCAGCGAAGAGTCTGGCCCGCAACGCGATCCAACTTGGTGGGTCGACCGCCGGCATTGATCAACGTGGTACCGTGACGGGCCGCGCCGGCCACACGCAAATACAGCACCGGCGCTTCCTCGTCCAGATCGCAGCCCAATACCAGTATCGACGTGTCGGCGCCCAGCCGGCCCAGGTCGGTACCGACACCGACGCCGGCCACCTGCGCCGTATCGTCATCCATCGCCGCGTTCAGGCCGACTCGGTGATCGACGTTCGGGCTGCCAATGGCCTGGCGGATCAGTTTCTGGAACAGGTACAGATCTTCATTGGGCAGATGCGCGCCGGCGATGCCGCCGATTGCCTTGGCACCTGCGTCTTCCTTGATAGCCTTCAACCTTTGCGCCACGTAATCCAGGGCTTCATCCCAACTGGCTTCCACCAACTGCCCGTCGCGCCGGACCAGCGGGGTCATCAAGCGGTCTTGACTTTCGTGAAAGTGGTGTGCGAAACGGCCCTTGTCGCAGATCCAAATCTCATTCACCGCTTCGTTTTGACGCGGCATAATGCGTTGGATCTTGTTACGAGCTACGTTCAGGATTGTGTTGCAGCCGACCGAACACAAATTGCACAGGCTGGGGACAGCCTGCATTTCCCAGGGGCGCAGGTGAAAGCGGTAGTCGCGTGAGGTCAACGCTCCCACAGGGCAGATATCAGTCGTAATCCCCGAATAATGGCTGTCGAAGGGCGGATCGGAATAGCTGACAATCATTGCGTCCCGTCCGCGGTTTTCGACGGCCAAAACCGGATCGTCGGCCAGCTCATCCTGAAAACGGGTGCAGCGGGCGCACATAATACAACGTTCCTGATCGAGGATGATCAGATTTCCCAATGGATAGTGTTTTAGCCCATGGTGTTTGTCGGCGTATATGAAGCGGCTGACGCCCGGTCCGTGCCGGAACGTCAGGTCTTGCAGCGGGCACTCGCCGCCTTTGTCACAAACCGGGCAGTCCAGCGGATGGCTGGTCAGCAGAAACTCAAGAACCGCCTTGCGGTCCGCGGCCACCTCTTCTGTGTCGGTGATGGCCACCATTCCTTCGCTCACCACGACCGTGCAGGCTGTCTGCGGCTTGGGGAGCCAACCGATGACCGGGTTACCGGCCTCGTCCACCTTGGGTTTACCGGTATCACGATCCTTTTCCGGCGTGCCTACCGTCACCAGGCACATGCGGCACATACCCACCGGCTCCATTTTGGAGTGGTAGCAGAAGACCGGTATTTCGATGCCGATTTGTCTGGCGGCTTCAACCAGCAGCGTCCCATCGGGGACGGTCGTCTGGCGGCCGTCAATTGTCAACGTTACGCTCATCAACTATCCCTGTTTGGCCTCATAATCGTCTGGGAAATTCACAATGGTGCTGCGTACCGGGAACACGGCCGATTCACCCAGCAAGCAGAAACAGTTGCCCTCCATTTGGTTGGTGATACTCGACAAAAGTTCCAGGGATTCCTGATCGCCCTCGCCGGCCAATAAATGCTGGTATATTTTGTCCAACCAGAAGGTGCCCTCGCGGCAGGGCGTGCACTTGCCACAGCTTTCGTGTTTGAAGAACCGGGTCATCTTGGCGGCGGCCCAGGTCATATCTACCGTCTCATCCAGCACGATCACGGAGCCGGACCCCAGACTTGAGCCGGCGGCCTGGACCGATTCGTAATCCAGACTGACGTCCAGGTTATCCGCAGACAACATCGGCGCCGACTCACCGGCCGGTAAGATGCCTTTGACC
>CAZHBM010000422.1:0-3369 GCA_964529945.1 uncultured Anaerolineales bacterium
TTTGTATCTGCCTTATAGCAGAAGGTATAGGCTCATAGAAAATAACAGTATCAACCTGTGGAATATCAAGACCTTGCTCGCCAATTGAAGTTGCAACTAAAACATTGAACTTGCCATCTCTAAAATGGGCGCTGTCTCGACAACTACGGCCTCTCTTGGGGATCGAATCGATACTGACATGGAGGGTGGTGTTCGGGCTGGCTGCGCGACCATCCTTGTGCTTTCAGGGTCGACAACACGCCAAGCGGCTGAAGCTTATGATCCCGATTTTCTGTTTGAGGACATCGCGGATCTTATGAGCTATTGGAAGCAGCAGATCTGAATCTATAGGTCAGATACACAGATGTGAATAGCTTTTTGCACATGTTCCAATGCCCATCTACAATAGCAGCATATACCTGGGATCGCTGCCTCGATGCAAGTATTCTGAACTGTGAGGGCCAGTCTATCAGGCCCCGTACACCCAGGTCGTTGGCGTCGAATGCGTCCCCTGACAGAGGTTAAGTCGATTATGGAAGAAGAACGGATTGATCTCCTAGCTCAAGTCGCTATTTGCTACTATGAAGAAGGGTTGAACCAGGAAGCCATCGCGAAGCGCATCAATAAGTCACGGTCCATGGTTTCGCGTTTGCTTGTGCAGGCGCGCGATGCCGGGTTAGTTGAGGTCCGGATCTGCTATCCTTTGCGGACAGACAGTGCGTTGGAGGGGCAGCTGTGTCGGGTCTTTGACCTGGAGGAGGCCCACGTGTTGGCCAACCCTCCGGAAGATTACCAGTTCTTGCTGCGACGTTTGGGTGAGCTTGGCGTTCGTTGTTTGCAGGAATCACTACGTCCGGGAATGACCATTGGGTTGAGCTGGGGGACGGGCGTATATGCTTTGGTCAGCGCTATGCCTTCCACTCCTGTCCCAGATTCGATGGTCGTGCAGCTTATCGGCGCGGTCGGTCATGGGGATCCCCTGGTCGATGGCGCGGAGTTGGGACGGTGGCTGGCACAGAAATTGGGAGCTTCGTTTCGTTTTCTATCTGCGCCGTTGCTCGTCACGGATGCCGCTGTGGCCCACGCATTACGCGGTGAACGGATCAATCAAGAAACATTGGTGCTTGCCGCTCAAGCTGATGTTGCCCTCATCGGCATCGGTACACCGGAGCCGGAGTATTCAAGCTTCATACGGGCCGGGTATATGAGCCGGGGGGAAATGGAGTCTATGATGGCCGCAGGTGTGGTGGCCGATGTCGTGGCTCACCAAATTGACGATGAAGGAATGCTGGTGGATGTGCCTGAGAACAATCGGGCCGTCAACCTGGATGCCGACTCTCTCCGGCGTATTCCGAAGGTAATCGCTATATCGGGCAGTGTTTCTAAGGCCAGGGCCATTGCGGCGGCCCTGCGTGGTGGTTACTGCAACTGTCTGGTGACCGATGCGAACGCCGCGCAGGCGGTGTTGGAACTTCAGCGTGAATACACCGTCCAAAGAACAAGTCGAGCCTCTATTTTAAGTGAGGGTCAGAGACGTTAGACTCGGGCAGCAGGTGTCGCCCCATGCGCCGCCGGTCGCGAAAGGAGAAGATTCATGTTTGAAATTGAGCGCCTATCCATAGTAGAAAATGAAGTGGGCGAGAGCCCGCGGTGGGATGCAGACGAGCAGGCCCTCTACTGGTTGGATATTTGGTCGAACCCGACCGTTTTCCGCTTGAAGCCCGAGACGGGAGAGTTCCAGCAGTGGGCGCCAGGCATTCACGTAACCGGCCAAGCGCGGCGGCAAGGTGGTGGTTTTGTTTTCGCAACCCGCACCGGATTTTACCTGTGGGATGAATTGACCGGGGAGCATCAGTTTCTGGGCGACCCCGAGGCCGACAACCGTCCCGTCCGGTTCAATGATGGTTCTGCCGATCGGCAAGGCCGGTTCTGGGCTGGATCAACCTATCCCGATGATCAATACCAACCCAAGGGATCTCTCTACCGATTGGACGTCGATCACTCGATTCACACAATGGCTGGTGGATTGGCTTGCTCCAATGGGCTAGGCTGGAGTCCGGACAACAAGACGATGTACGTAACCGCACAGTTCGCTCCGGAACTACTTGCCTTCGACTTTGATCCAGAAACCGGTGAGATAGACAATCGTCGGGTTTTTGCCAGAGTCCCGGAGGCCGACGGTCTTCCTGATGGGCTGACTGTAGATGCGGAGGGCGGCGTTTGGAGCCCGCAGTGGGGCGGTTGGCGTATCACCCGATATGACCCCGAGGGCAATATTGAGCGTGTGATCAAGATGCCTGTGCCTAACCCGGTTGCCTGCTGTTTTGGCGGGCCGGATCTTAAGGATTTGTATGTGACCAGTGCTTGGGGATGGTTAACAGACGAGGAACGGGCTGCAGCGCCTGGATGTGGTGACTTGTGGGTGGTGCACACCGATATCCAGGGGATACCCGAACCCAAGTTCGCCGGCTAATTCACCGTCGCGTCCGCCGGTCGCCCATCCCGCCCAAAGAAAGTGCCGGTCGCTGCCAACATCACTTTCTCTTTGGTGGCCTGTTCACGACTGAACTCAGCCGTGATGTGCCCTTCGTGCATGACCAGGATACGGTCGCTCATCCCCAACACTTCAGGCATATCAGAGGAAATCATCAGAATTCCCTGCCCCTGGGCTGCCAGCTGGGCCATGATCTCATGGACTTCGGCCTTTGCGCCTACATCGATGCCCCGAGTCGGCTCATCAAGAATCAGCACATTGGGTTTGTTGGCCAACCATTTGGCAAGGACAACTTTCTGCTGGTTACCACCGCTCAGATTTTTCACTTTTTGTTCACGGCTGGGTGTCCGAATATGGAGATCATCGATGAAATCATCGGTCACTCTTCTCTCCTGGCTCGATTGGACGAAAGTTCCGCTGCTGAGCTTACGGAGTGCAGCTAAAGTGATATTTTCGCGTACGGTCATAGGCAGGATCAATCCCTGCAGTTTTCTATCTTCAGGTACATAGCCAATTCCGGCTTGAGTGGCCTGGACGGACGAACGAATTTTGGATGGTTGCCCGTTTATCGTTACTTCTCCGCTTGGGCTGGGACCAAACCCAAACAAAGCGTAAGCCAGCTCGGTACGCCCGGCTCCGAGTAAGCCAAATATACCTACAATCTCACCCTTGCGCAGCTCGAAAGATATGTCATACAGAGTCTTAGGTACAGCTAGATTTCGCACCTCCAGCAAGGGCAGGCCGATCTCATGGTTTCTGGTGGGGTAGAGTCTGCTCAAGTCCCGGTCCACCATCAAACGCACCAATTCAGGCCGATCGATGTCCTGGACCGGATGATCGCCGACCGTTCGGCCGTCTCGCATGACTGTCACCCTATCAGCGATTTGGAAAACTTC
>CAZHBM010000423.1:0-3357 GCA_964529945.1 uncultured Anaerolineales bacterium
CCATCTAGAGGCCGGCAGATAGTCGACGGGCCAGGCATCCGCGCCTGGCCCGTTTATTGCTATACACACCCCACCCCCACAGAACAAGCTCGGCTGGGCCGGCTCCACGTACCAGGAACAGGCCCGATAGCGTCCCCCCAGGCAGAAGACCCGCTGGTGCTCGAGATCGATGGGTCGTTTTCTGTCGCCGGCATAGCAGCGATGGATCTCATCGGGATACAAGAGACACGACTGCCGGTCGGTGGCCAATCCCAGGTGGGGGCAGGTCAACTGCGTCGAATGGGGCATAGTTCACACTTTCCAGACGATAGATAACGGGTAATCATAAAGCGCAATGGGAGCAAGGGCGGCGACGGTGGGCTATCAAGTCGATTTAGGGAGATAGGCGCCGGGCACCAGGTTCATTCATTGTTGTAACGCCGGTAGTTGAAGACGATCTTGCTGCCGAAGTGTTCGGTGCGGAAGGGCAGCTCGCGCAGGCCATGCAACGCGGCGCGGACCGTCTCCTGCGCCTGGAAGGGACAGTACAGCAGCACGAAGCCGCCACCGCCGGCGCCGGAGACCTTGCCGCCCAGCGCACCGGCGCGGCGGGCCTCCTGGTAGATGCTCTCGATGACACCGTTGCTGATCCGGCTGGCCATCTGGCGCTTGAGCAACCAGCTCTGGTGCAGCAACTCGCCGATCCCGTCCACGTGGCCAGCCTCGAGCATCTCGCGGCCCCGGCCGGCCAATTGTTTCAACTGGCGCAGGATGTCCAGCCGCTCGTCGATGTTGGCCTTCTGTTCGGACAGGATGTCACTCGATTGGCGGCTGATACCGGTGTAGAACAGCAGCAGGTTCTGGTCCAATTGGCGCCGCACGCTCTCGCCGACCTTGACCCGCTCGGCGCTGACCGAGCCGTCGCGTTCGAAGCGCAGGAAACGCAGTCCGCCGTGAGCGGCGATGTACTGGTCCTGCACGCCGATCGGCCGGCCGAGGATGTCGATCTCGATCTGGCAGGCCTCCTGGGCCAGGCGCTGGGCGGGCACCATCTCACCCAGGAAGGCGTACATGGCGGCCAGCAGCCCGACGGTGACCGCACTCGAGGCGCCCAGGCCCGACCCTTGCGAGGGGATGTCGGCCATGGTGGCGATCTCCACCCGGCGCGGGATGCCCGTCAGGCGCAGGCACTCGCGCACCAGGTCGTGCTGCACCTGGTTCACCTGCTCGACCAGCTCGGTGCGCGTATAGCCGACGCGGATCAGGTCGTCGAAGCGCTCCTTGACGACGACGAATATGTATTTGTCGATGGCGGTGGTCAGCACACAACCGGTCTCCTGCCGATAGTAGTCGGCGAAGTCGGTGCCGCCGCCAAACAGGCTGACGCGAATCGGAGTTTGAGAGATTATCATAGGCTGCGGTTGGCTGCCTGGCGGCCCTTCTGCCGGCACCAGGCCGGCCAGGACTGCTGGGCGGCAACATAGTCGTCCGGCGAGCCGATGTCCAGCAGGTAGGTGTCGTCGGGAATGGGGTAGCCGTGCAGGGTCTCACCCCGGGCCAGCAACTCCGGGAACACGTCGCGGCCGAAGTCGCAGGCAGTGCCGGGCGGGATGTAATCCACGATGGCCGGCGCGCACATGTACACGCCGGCGTTGACCAGGTTGGTAAACAGCGTCCCCGGCGGCGGCTTCTCCACGAAACGATGGACGCGGTGCTCGTCGTCGATGTCAACCAATCCCTTGGCGCTGGCATCCTCCACCCGGTGCAGCGCCAGGGTGGCCAGACCGCCACAGTGGCGATGGTAGCCGTACAAGGCCAGCAGGTCCAGGTCGGTCAGCACGTCGCCATAGACGACGGCAAAGGTGCAGTCGAAGAAGGGCTGCAGCCGCTTGACGGCGCCGGCCGTGCCCAGCAGTTCCTGCTCGTAGGAGTAGGTCAGCCGCACGCCGCAGCGGCTGCCGTCGCCGAAATAGTCGCTGATGGCCTGGGGCAGGTAGTGCAGGTTGACGGCGATGTCCTCGATGCCGTTGTCGCGCAGCCAATCGATGGTATAGGCCAGCAATGGCCGGCCGTTGACCGGCAGCATAGGCTTGGGACAGGATTCGGTCAGCGGCCGCAGTCGCGTCCCCTCCCCGGCCGCCAGAATCAGTGCTTTCATCAGGTCTCCTCGGTCCCGGTCTTCAATAGGCACCCCGGCAGCGCAACACGGCCGGTACGGTGCGCCACAGAATTTGCAGGTCGAGCCAGATGGTGTAGTTGCGGATGTAGCCCATATCCAGCCGCACCCGCTCGTGGTAGGTAACGTCCGAGCGGCCCGAAATCTGCCACATGCCGGTGATGCCCGGCGGCGTGGTCAGCAGGTTCATGCCCCATTTGCCGTAGCGCGGCAGCTCCTCGGGGGCGATCATACGCGGCCCGACCAGGCTCATCTGGCCCAGCAGCACGTTGAACAACTGCGGCAGCTCGTCCAGGCTGGTCCGGCGCAGCAGCCGGCCCAGGCGCGTCACCCGCGGATCGGTGGGACATTTGCCGTTTTGGGTCAGCTCGGCCCGGGCCTGGGGATGGGCAGCCAGGATTTGGTCGCCGTTGACGTGCATGGTGCGGAATTTGAAGGCGTCGAACCGGCGCCCGCCGACACCCAACACGCGCCGCCGGTAAAGGATCGGCCCGGGCGAATCCAGCCGCACCAGCAGCGCCAGCAGCAACAGCAGCGGCGAGATCAACAGCAGGCCGGGCACGGTCAGGCTGTAATCCAGGCCGCGCTTCATAAAACGGTCCAGGCCGGTGATGCGCACCTGGTTGACGGTCAGCAGCGGCACGTGGCCGATCTCCTTGACCTGCACGCCGGTGGTCATGATCTCGAACAGGCCCGACGACAGGCGCATGCGCACCCGCTCGGAGGTGCCGTAGCTGCGGAAGACCTCCAGCAGGTCGGTGCGCGGCAGGGCCGTGGGCGCCACCACCAGCTCGCGGATGGCGTGCTGGGCGATCAAGGCCTGCAGCTCCTCGACCCGGCCCAACACGCGCCAACCATCGGCCACGACGGCCCCCAACGGGCGCCGGTTGTCGACGAAGCCGATCACGTGCAGGCCCGAGGTCGACCAGTTGCTCAACTGCTCGGCCAACGCCTGGCCCTCCTCGTTGGCGCCAACGATCAACACCGGCGTCAGCAGGTAGCCGCGCCGCCGCAGGCGATAGACCAGCCGGCGGGCGGCGAAACGCCAGCCGATCAACACGACGGTGGTGGTCACCCAGGCGACGACCACCCAGCCGCGGGCGATGATCAATTGCGGCTGCAGGAAAGCCACCACCACCACACCCATGGTGCCGACGGTGCAGGCGTGAAATACCCGGCTGTACTCCTCCAGCCCGCCCAAC
>CAZHBM010000424.1:0-2452 GCA_964529945.1 uncultured Anaerolineales bacterium
GACGGGAGAAGCTTGTGCCGCCCCAAAACCACAAGCGTAGCCTAAATGGAGGTGATCGTGTGAAGAGGACTCTGCTGGTGTTCACCCTGTTCAGTCTGCTGGTTACCGGCCTCGGAGCCTGTGCCGGCCGATCGTCGATACCAATCGACCAGGTATCGCAAGGCATTGCGCCACGCGGCGAAATGGAGGCCGCCAAAATGCCTGCCCCGGAGGCGCCCACCTTCACCAATGAGGCCGACACGGTCGTAAACAGCGACATTGGCACTGTGCCCGACACCACGGCGATCGCGTCTGCCCAGGCGCAAGAAAACCGCGTCGTTATTTATACGGGCAGCATCTCCCTCGTCGTCAAGGATACGCGCCAGGCCGCCGAAGCCATTGCCGGCCTGGTCGAAGAGCAAGGCGGCTACGTCTCCGGTTCCAACCTGTACGTCTCCGGAGACGTATTGCGCGGCAGCGTCACCATACGGGTCTTGGCCGAAAACTACGAGGCCACTCTGGCGCAATTGCGCCAGTTAGCTATCCGTGTTGAGAGCGAGAACACCAACAGCCAGGACGTGACCGAAGAGTTCACCGACCTGCAAGCGCGAAAAGCCAACCTGCAGGTCACCGAAAAAGCGTTGCAGGACCTTCTGGCGGATCGCCAGCAGATCGCACGTACGGAAGACATTCTGGAAGTCTACCGCGAACTGACCAACGTGCGCGGCCAGATCGAGCAAATCGAGGGCCGGTTGCGCTATCTCTCCAACCAGGCGGCGCTGTCTACCATCACGGTCGAGCTCATACCCGATGTGCTCTACCAACCGGTGGTGGTCGCCGGATGGGAGCCGCGCGGCGTGGCCAAGTCGGCCGTGCAGGCGCTGCTAAAAGGTCTCCAGGTGGTCGCCACGATTATCATCTGGGGCTTCATTTTCGCCGTGCCGTTGATCATCGTTATCCTGATACCGATCGTTCTGCTCGTGCTGCTCATCCGTTGGATCGTCAGGCGGCGCAAGCGACGCAAGTCGGCCCAATAAGCCGTCTTCGTTGTTACGCGGAATTGGTACTGCAACCCGGGGGTGTCGCCGTTTCCGGGCGGTGACACCCGCCGGCACACCCTGACCGTTCTGGATCGCAAAGGCGGAGGATTGTATGATTGTTCCCTTATTGGCCGGGTTGGTCGCCGTGCTGGCCGCCGCCAAGATCGGCGGTTGGCTGTCCAACCGCATCGGCCAGCCGGCGATTCTGGGAGAATTGGTGGTCGGCATTCTGCTCGGCCCATCGGTTCTCAACGTCATCGGGTTGCCCTATTTCGAGCAACAGCACGTGGGGGAAACGCTGCATCAGCTAGGGGAGATCGGCGTCATTTTCCTCATGTTTACCGCCGGCCTGGAGATCGAACTGCGCGAGTTGTCCAAAATGGGCAAATCGGCCGTCTCGGTTGGGGTAGCCGGCGTGGTCCTTCCTATGGCTATGGGATTTGGTTACGCCAGCCTGGTCGGCTACGGCGGCGAATTGGCCCTGTTCCTGGGATTGGTCCTGGCGGCCACCTCGGTCAGCATCTCGGCCCAGACATTGATCGAGCTGGGCAAGATCCGCACACGGGAAGGGCTCACCCTCCTGGGAGCCGCCGTGGTGGACGACCTGCTGGCCATCAGTTTGCTGTCGGCCTTCGTGGCAGTGGTCGTCAGCGGCAGCAACGACATCCTGGGGCTGCTCTGGATCATTCTGCGAATGGTCTTGTTCCTGGCCGCCGCCACGCTACTCGGGTTGTGGTTACTGCCCAAGATCATCAGCCGGGTTAAGGACGCCCCGGTCAGCGAGCCAATCGTCGCTGCGACCGTGATCGGCGTGCTCCTGTTCGCCTGGGCGTCCGAGGAACTCGGCGGTATCGCCACCATCACCGGCGCCTTTGTCGTCGGCATCGCCCTCTCCCGCAGCCCGGTTAAGTTCGAGATCGAGCGTGGCATCCATACCCTCAGTTACGCCTTTTTTGTGCCCATCTTTCTGGTCAGCATCGGCCTGACCGCCAACGTGCGCGCCCTCTCCATAGCCGACCTGGGGCTGGCCGCTGCCATTTGTCTGGTGGCCATTGTCTCCAAATGGTTGGGGGCCGGCGGCGGAGCCCGTTTAAGCGGGCTGACCTGGATGGAATCGCTGCGGGTCGGCATCGGAATGGCCTCACGCGGCGAGGTTGGCTTGATTGTGGCCAACGTCGGATTGGGCTCCGGGCTGATCGATGCCAATACCTTCACCATCATTGTCGTGATGGTCCTGGTGACCACCATCGTCACACCGCCGCTACTGAGAATTTCTTTTCGCAGAAAGGAGCCGGCTTATGGCTGAGTTGATCGTGATGGTGCTCAATGAGCCAGGCAAGACCACCGAGGTGTTGCAGGCGTGGGTTGACTCGGGAGTAACCGGCACCACGGTCCTCGACACCGCCGGCACGCCCCAGAACGGCACCATGCAC
>CAZHBM010000424.1:2462-3348 GCA_964529945.1 uncultured Anaerolineales bacterium
GGCCTGTTGCAGGAGATCTGTCGTCGCGGGGCTCGAGACGACCTGCCGCTTATGCCCTCCCTGTCGGCCCTTTTCGAATGCCGTGAGGAATCACATCGCACCCTATTCGCCGTGATCCCGGACGGCTTCGACGTCGAGGTCCTGGTGGCGGCCACCGAGCGGGTCGTCGGGTCGTTCAGCGAACCCGGCACCGGAATCATTTTTGTGCTGCCGGTGTCCCGCGTGTGGGGCTTGGGCGACAGTCTCAGGTTCTAGGCCGGGTCCGCAGACAGCCTCAGTCGAATTCACCGAGGGCGATCATGAAGACGATGAAGCCGACGTAGAGGGCCACCACCACCAGAAGGAGCAGCAGCAACAGCCCACCCGATGCAATACCCAACCACGAGAACAGCCGGGTTCGTTTTTCGTCCACCGACTGGTGGGCCGACAATAGACCGACCAACCCCAAGACGATGGGCACCAGGGGCAGACAGTAAAAGCCCACATTGCAGGTCAGGCACGAGACCAGCACCAACCCGCCCGTCACCACGGCCACGACCGACATCAGGTCGTAGGTGTTGCCCATAAAGGTCACCTGGACGCCGGCCGGCGCCAGGGCCGCTTTCCCCTCTCCAACCGGCGCTTTGGCCGGAGACACCCCTGTTTTCTGCGACGTATCCTTATCTGAAGCTTCTTGTGTTGTTTTCTTCGCCATTGAAGCAATCTCCTTTTCAGACAAACTACCGGGAACAGGAACCTGCTCGCCCCATTATAGGCTATGACGACATCACAAGCAACGACTACCGTCCCATCGGGTGTGTCCCATTTTTTGGTGGAAAACCCCGCGTGAGCCGCTGGCCGGTTTTATAGCTTTTCGTTTTTTGTGGTGGGAAGCCTTTCACCCACA
>CAZHBM010000425.1:0-3318 GCA_964529945.1 uncultured Anaerolineales bacterium
CGCACATGGGCTGGAATCAGATTGCGCGGCAGAAGGACGATCAACTGCTGCAATCCGTTCCCGATGGCGGCTTCGTGTATTTCGCCCATTCGTACTACGCCGTGGCCGACGACCCGTCGATCGTGATCGCCACCACCGACTATGGCGACGGCTTTGCCTCGGTGGTCGGGCGTGATAACGTGCGCGCCATTCAATTCCACCCCGAAAAGAGCCAGGCCGTTGGGCTGACAATCCTGAAGAATTTCCTGGAGCGAGTGAATGATAATATTCCCGGCCATTGATCTTCGCAACGGGCGCTGTGTTCGTCTCGTTCAGGGCCAGCCGGACGCCGAGACGGTATACAGCGACGATCCGGTAGCCACGGCGCAAAGGTGGACCGGCCAGGGAGCAGCCTGGCTGCACCTGGTCAATCTGGACGGGGCTTTTGGCGCCGGCGAGTCCAGCCGGCTCAACCTGGCGGCTATCGCTGACATTCTGCAGGTAATCGACGTTCCGGTGCAGTTGGGCGGCGGGTTGCGCACCCAGGACGACGTCGCCCTGGTCCTTTCCTTAGGGGTGACGCGGGTCATCATCGGTACTGCCGCTTTGAGTGATCCTGGCTTTGTAGGCGACCTGGTCACGCAATACGGTCCGGACCGGGTTGCGGTTGCGCTGGACGTGCGCGACGGCCGGGTGGCGACCCACGGCTGGCAGCAGGTTTCGGACCGCACGGCGGTTGAGGTGGCCGGCACGATGAAGCAACACGGTCTGGAGCGAGTGATTTACACCGATATCTCGCGCGACGGGATGTTGGCCGGCGCCAACGTGGAGGCGTGCGCCCTGTTGGCCCGCGAAACCGGTCTCGAGGTCATCGTTTCCGGCGGTGTGGCTTCGTTGGAAGACATCCGGCGGGTCAAGGCGCGTGCCGGCGAGGGCGTCGAAGGCGTCATTGTGGGGCAGGCGCTCTATACAGGCCGTGTCGATCTGGCAGAAGCGCTGAAGATTGCCGGTCCACAGGCATCCGAGACGGATTCTCTGCAGTAATCAATTGGAGACGAGTGAATATGTTGGCCAAAAGAATCATCCCCTGCCTGGACGTCAAGGATGGGCGCGTCGTTAAAGGCGTACAGTTCCTGCAACTGCGGGACGCAGGCGATCCGGTGGAGCAAGCCAAAGCCTACGACCTGGAAGGCGCCGACGAGCTGGTATTCCTCGACATCACGGCCAGTCACGAGGGGCGGGGCCTGACCCTGGAAATGGCCAGGCGGGTGGCGGAGACGGTATTCATCCCGTTCACGGTGGGCGGCGGTATCAGCCACGTTGACGACATCCGGGCCATCATCGCCACCGGTGCCGACAAGGTGAGCATCAACACCTCGGCCGTCCTCGACCCGGACCTGATCACCCGCGGGGCGCGGGCTTTCGGCAGCAATGCCATCGTGGTGGCCATCGATGCCCGGCGCAGATTGGACACGGACGAGTTGGCCTGGGAGACGACGACCCACGGCGGAAGACGGCGCACCGGCCTGGATGCGATTGAGTGGGCTGTGGCCTGCGAACGGCGCGGAGCGGGCGAGATATTGCTGACCAGTATGGATGCCGACGGCACCAAGGCCGGCTACGACGTGACGCTGACGCGGAGAGTGGCCGACGCGGTCACCATTCCGGTCATTGCCAGCGGCGGCGCAGGCTCGCTGGATCACTTCCATGAAATTCTGACCGAAGGACAGGCGGATGCGGCATTGGCGGCCAGCCTGTTTCACTTCCACGAGCTGTCCATCGCCCAGGTGAAGGATTACCTGGCGCAGCGAAACGTTTGGGTCAGACATTAGCGATTGGGGGACTGTTGCCGGCCCCGGCGGGCACGAGGTGAGGAATGATGGAAGACACAACCATCACCAAAATGGATGAAACCGACCTGCGTTTTGATGACAGGAATCTTATTCCCGCCATCGTGCAGGACGCGAACAGCGGCGACGTTTTGATGCTGGCTTACATGAATCCGGAATCGCTGCAACGAACCCTGGAGACAGGCCAGACGTGGTTTTGGAGCCGCAGCCGGCAGAGCCTGTGGCACAAGGGGGCTACCAGCGGCAACGTCCAGCGGGTGGTGGAAATCCGTTATGACTGTGACGAAGATACCCTGCTGGTTCTCGTGGACCCGGCCGGCCCGGCCTGCCACACCGGGGCCAGCAGTTGTTTCTACCGCGCCCTCCGCCGCTGACGCCGGAAGACGGACGGCGCCTCCGAGCTCCCTTCGAGAAATCAGCCGCAGTAATCTCTCAGCCAGACACGCCTAGAAGTGTCGCGAAGCTGTCCCCCACGCCTAACCAGGTGATACCCACCAGGTCGGCGATGGTGGCTGTCACGTCCGAGTAGGTGTCTCTGGTCCCCAAATTGACGCCGCCCTCCACCTGCTGCCCGGCCACCAGGATGGGCACGCGTTCCCGGGAATGGTCCGTGCTGGCCGTCGTCGGGTCGTTGCCGTGGTCGGCAGTTATCATCAGCACGTCCGAGGGACGCATCGTGGCCAGGATGTCGGGCAGCCTTACGTCGAATTCCTGCAGGGCTTGCGCGTACCCGGCCGGGTTGTTGCGATGCCCGTAAAGCATGTCAAAATCCACCAGGTTGGCAAAGATCAATCCGGCGGTATCGCGGCGGGTGAAATCCAGAATGGCTTCGATGCCGGCGGCATTGTTGGTGGTATGAATGCTTTCCGTCAGGCCGCGATGGGCAAAGATGTCTTCGATCTTGCCCACTCCCAGGACGTCGAGCCCGGCTGCCTTGACCACGTCCAAAATCGTGTCGTTGGGCGGCTCCAACGAAAAGTCTTGCCGGCGCTCGGTTCGGGTGAAGTTGCCCGGCTGGCCGATAAACGGCCGGGCGATGACCCGCCCAACGCCGTGTTCACCGGTGAGCAGCCTGCGCGCCACGCGGCACATCCAATACAGGTCCTCGATGGGAATAATCTCTTCGTGAGCGGCGATCTGGAAGACGCTGTCGGCACTGGTGTACACAATCGGCTTGCCGGTGCGCATGTGCTCGGCGCCCAGCTCCTGGATGATGACCGTGCCGGAAGCGGGATAGTTGCCCAGCGTGCCACGACCGATGAGACGTTCGAATTCCTTGATAATCTCGTCCGGAAAGCCGTTGGGATAGGTGGGGAAAGGAGTCAGAAGCGGCAGGCCGGCCAGCTCCCAGTGGCCGGTGGTGGTGTCCTTGCCGGCTGAGACCTCTGTCAGGCGGCCGTATGCGCCCGAGGAATCGGGTTGGGGCGGTACGCCTTCTATGCTCGTCAGATTGCCCAAACCCAACCGGCCGAGGTTGGGCAGGTTCAAC
>CAZHBM010000426.1:0-3308 GCA_964529945.1 uncultured Anaerolineales bacterium
CCGGCAGTGTGTTGGCAAAATTCCTGTCCGTCACCCCGGAGTGGCAGCAGGTGTTTCGCGACGACATGGCGGTGGTGTTCACCCGATGAGGCATTACGTGGCCCAAAACAGCAGCACTGGAAATCTCCCGCGCACACCACCCAACCAGGTAGGCCTATGAGCAGGCAAGACCAGAACAACCCAGCAGTACCCTCCTCACCATCAGGCAGCCGGCCTGCCCATTCACGCGATTTGTTGTACAAGCTGCTGTTGGCTTTGGGAAGTATCCTGTTGTTGGTGGTGTTTATGGAAGGTTTCGCACGCCTGGTCCTCAAGGTGCAGCCGGCCCGCGAGCGGTTCCAACTCGACCCCCAGTTGGGCTGGGTGTGGACACCCGGTTACGATGCCTTCGAGACCTATCACGGGGTCACCTACCGCATGCACATCAGCCGGCAAGGGTTACGCAACGAACCGGTCGCCGTGCCCAAGCCCCAAGACACGTACCGTATCATCGCGCTGGGCGATTCGATCACCGAGGGGCCGGGGGTCGAACTCGAGGGCACTTTCGCCAAACTACTGCAAAACGATTTGCAGAGCGCCACTTCCGATGAGAATTTTGAAGTCATCGATGCCGGCACCGGCGACTACGGCACGGAGCAGGAGTTGATCTGGTTGCGCCGGCGTGGCCTGGCCTACCAACCCGATTTGGTGATTGTTGAAGTCTACCTAAACGATTCGCGGTCATTCAGCCGGCCGGCGGCGGTCATCGCCAGGCTGCACAATTTCTTTTTCCGCCACAGCGCCTTTTACACCTACTATTTCAACACCGTGCGCGGCCAGCGCGTGGCCCACGAAGAGGCCCAGGCCGATTTCCGTTTCCGTTTCGGTCAGGAGTGGGAAGACAAAGCCTGGCAGACCGACTCGCAGGCACTGACACGGCTGATTGAAGAAGCCGGTCAAGACTGGGGCCTGGCATGGGACAGCCACGAGATAGGGACCATTGAAACCTACCTGGACGAGATGATTCAATTGAGCAACCAACAGGGATTCAAGCTGTTGTTAGTTCTCTTTCCCGTCGACGTCCAGGTGTATGCCCGGGTAGACACGCCATTGGGCCTGGACCGGCCCCAGCAGGAATTGCTGGCCTTCGCCCAACAGCGTTCGGTGCCGGCTCTCGACCTGTTGCCGATCTTGCGCACCCACCAATCCGAGGACCTTTTCTACGATCAGGCGCACCTCAAGCCGGAAACTCACCAACTGGTCGCGCAAGCCATATTGGATGCGCTCTACAGCTACGGGTTAATTCCGCAACCCTGACCCGGCGCAGCAGGGCAGGCCGCCGGCAGGTGCCGGCCAAATTAAGCGGGGGAGAATGCGAAAAAACCGACGCATCGCACGGGCGGTTCCCTGGCTGATCCTATTGCTCGGGTGGGGTCTGCGCCTGACGTGTCTGGGGTGCCAGAGCCTGTGGTACGACGAGGCTTTCAGCCTGGCGGTTGCCAGCGCCGACTGGCACACCTTCTGGCAGGCGTTGCTGTCCGACGCCGTTCATCCGCCGGCTTACTACTTGCTGCTGAAAGGCAACCTGCTGCTCTTCGGCGACACGGAGTTCGGGCTGCGTTTCGCCTCCGTGGTCGCCGGCACGTTGGCCATCGGCCTGATGTGGCGATTGGGTTCTGTTCTGGCCGGCAGGCGATTGGCGCTGGCCGCCAGTCTGCTGCTGGCGCTGAACCCCTTTGCCGTGTGGTACGCCCAGGAAGCGCGCATGTACAGCCTGGTGCTGTGCCTGGCCATCGCCGGCGGTTTGAGTTTCTGGCAGTTGGTGCAACGCCCCTCGTGGTCGCGTTGGCTATGGTTCACGCTGATAACCGCCGCGGGATTCCTTATCCACTATTTTCTGTTTTTGCTCAGCCTGAGCCAGTTCCTGTACCTGGCGTTCAGGCTGCGTCGCCACTATCGGGCCTTCCGCTGGTGGGTGCTGGCCCAGGCGGTCGCTGCCATCCCCTTTCTGCCCTGGGCCTGGGCGGTCGCCAGCCGCGAAGGCAGGAATTTCGGCATCGGTTGGATTCGTCCGCCGGCTGTTATTGACCTGCCGCTGACGGTCACCAACCTGGCCTGGGCCGTGGCTCAGGCCGACCAGATTTGGACATGGTTGGGACTGGCACTGGTTCTGGCGGCAGCCGCCGTCGGCATCCGTGCGCTGGCGGCGCAGTGCCGAACGGCACCGATCGCCGGCCCTTCAGGGACCGGCCAGGCAGGCAAGCCGGATTGTTCCCTGTACCTGGCGATCTGGCTCCTTTGCCCGCTGATATTTGCCTGGCTGCTCTCGCTGCGCCTCCCGGTCTACGTCGACCGTTTCTTCATCGTATGCCTGCCATCGCTGCTGCTTCTGGTTAGTACGGTTAGCCTATCCCCGAGGCGGTTAGCTCGTGGTATAATGATTGGCGTTCTTTTAGTCAGCTCGGTTGCCACCTTGAGGCTTTGGGTGGCTCCGTCACTGACCAAAGAGGATTGGCGGGCGGCTGCCGGTTACATTCAGGCCCGCGAAACGTCACAAGATGCCCTGGTCACCCGGGATTTTCAGGTCAGCATCCCGCTGCGTTATTACTACCAGGGGGCGTTGGAGCTCAAAGCCGCCCAGGTGAACCGGGTGCCCACGCCGCTGGACGAGCTGGCGGCCGGGCGAGACCGGCTGTGGCTGGTTTACCGGCGCCCGTTTGCAGCCGTGCACAACCTGGCCGGATCCGATAGTTTCACATGGTTACAAGAGGACGACCCGGCTCTGAAGGAATGGCTTACGTCTCATCAAGCCGAATTGATAGCCGAGAAGACTTTTCCAGGCGTCTACGTCCTGCTCTATCAGTTATCGCCTGGCAGAAACCCGTAAGACTTTACCGGTACCCAGAATAGGATGCACCCTATGCCCCCACAGGATGGCTCCGGGCCGCCAAATCCTCAACCGGAATCCGAAAGGGCCGCCGATCCGTCACCGGCGCGCGGCGCCACCTGGCGCTGGGCGGTAACGGTCACTCTGGTGCTGATCTGGATTTTCGGCCTGTTGGGCGCCTATTTCTGGGCTCACAAACCGCTCGATTTTGGAAACCTGGTGGCACTGATCCGGGTCACGCTTTACATTTTCGCGTGGTTGGCTATGTTGGCCGTCGCCCAGGCTGTTGGCCGCCGCTTGACCGGCAGCCTGCTGCTGGACGAATCTCCGGTCGTTCGCCTGTGCCTGGCAACCGCCGTCGGACTGGGGGTTCTTTCCTTTTTAACACTCGGTTTGGGGCTGGTTGGTGGGCTCAAACCGGCCATCGGCTGGCTGCTCCTGC
>CAZHBM010000427.1:0-3308 GCA_964529945.1 uncultured Anaerolineales bacterium
ACCGAGGGTTGGTAGCTCATGTAGGGCATATCGCCGATCAGCCACGAATTGGGATTGCCGCGCCGCACCGCCTGGGCGTGGCGCAGCATGTCGTCCATCGTCACCGGCAGGGTGCTGTCGAAGCCGAGCATGGTCATACCCAGGCTGTCACCCACCAGCACCATGTCGATGCCGGCCTGGTCCTGAAAGGCAGCGGTCGGGTAATCGTAGCAGGTGAGCATGGTGATCGGAACACCGGATGCCTTTTTATTGAACAGCGTCTGGAGCGTCACCTTTTTGCGGTCGGACATGAAGATACTCCCTTCAGATAGACTTGTCGTTGGTGGCCGGTTTTTACTCTCCAGGCATAGGACCGCCGGGCACCGGCATGTGGTCGCGCACGTAGGCGCGCAGGTCCTTTTCGATGGATGGATCCATATCCGGCTGCTGGTAGTCGGCCAGTAGCGCCTGGACCTTGGCCTGAGCGCGCTCGACGGCGCCGTGGCGTCCCTTGCGCTCCCATTCGGCGAAGGCGTCGCGGGCGAAGAGCGAGGGCGCATAACACGCCTGGCGGAAATGGCTGAGGGTGTGGTCCTCGGCGATGAAGGTACCGCGCGGGCCAACGCGGTTGATCAGGTCGACGGCCATGTTGTCGTCGTTGAACTTGAGCGGTTTGAGCATGAGACGCACGTATTGGGCAATTTCGGCGTCGAGCACGAATTTTTCGAACGAGGCCAGGTTCCAACTGCCGACGGCGCCCACACCGGGCAGCATGTTGATGCCGCTGCGGGCGGCAGTGTAGAAGTTGAGGGCCGATTCGGCGCCGGCCTGGAAGTCGACGCTGGGCGAGTCGCTCAATGCCACGTCACCGCGGGTGGGCAGGTTGTAGAAGCGGGCGATCTGCACCGATGCCTGCTCGATGACCCGCGTCTCCGGCCCGCCGATGGCGCTGATCATGGCGCGCATGTCGGTGGTGGTGCCGATACAGCCATAAAGCACCGGCGTCCCCGGGTTGATCATTTGGGTCAGCACCAGTGTGGCCAGTATCTCCACGTTTTGTTGCACCAGCAGCCCGGGCACGGTGCAGGGGGCGGTCAAACCGGCCATAGGCGTGGGCGCGATAGCGATGGGGATACCGAACTCGGCCATGTCGCGCAGTGCATCGGTCGAGAACTTGCTCAGGGCCAGCGGGGAGGTGGGGTTGATGTTGCCGTAGCCGCCGTAGGCCTTATGATCGGTCAGGGCTTCCTGCATACGCTCGACCGTGGTACCAAAGCGGATGGCCAGCATATTGATGGTGTGCCGGTTGTGCACCCAGATGGGCTTGTCGGAGTAGATCAGGGATGCCAGCGTATCGTAGAAGGGCAGGTTGGCCGGCGGTACGTCGCGCGGGTAGACGATGGAGCCGCGCTGAAACTTGAGCACCGGCAGGGCCTGTGTCAGCTTGATGAAATCTTCCAACTGGAAGCGGGTAGGCACCTGCTGGCGACCATCGGCATCGAGCACAAAAGGGGCACCGGCGGTGGGGCCGAAAGCCAATTTTTTGCCGCCCAGGTGCAGGTCGTTTTTCGGGTTGGGGGCGAGAATGGTGAACCTGGCCGGCACGGTCTTCAGCGCCCGGTCGACGATGCGCGGCACGAAATAGACGCGCTGACCATCAACCCGGCAGCCGTGGGCGGCGAAAATGCCCCGGGCCTCGTCGCATTCCACCCAAATGCCGGTGGTCTGCAATACCTCCAGGCTGCCGGCGTGCAGTTTGCTCAGGTCCTGAGCGCTCAGGGGGCGAAGCCGATCGAATTTGGGTTGCATAATGGGAAATCTTCCTTGAGGCAAAAAGATTTCTGACCTTGAACCTCAGTAAGAATTGATGCGCCAGGTAGCTCCACTTTCGTCCATCACCCGCTCCAAAATGCGGTCGCGCGTTTCGTTGATTTCGGCCAGCATGGCGTCACGGGCGGCTTCCACGTCGCGCGCCCGCAGGGCGGTCACGATGTCTCCGTGGCTGCCGATTTGATGTTCGCCGCCGTGGCGCAACACCATGAAGCGTGCCAAACGGTCGTGCAGCCGGCCCAATGCCTGGGCCAGCTCGTGATTGGCGGACGCCTCGGCCAAAAGATAGTGGAAGGTGCGGTTTTCTTCGGTGTAGCGGTCGTAGGACTCTTCGTCATCGCCTGAGTAGCCGGCGTGAACCTGCTCCAGCCGCTCCAGGTCGCGGTCGCCGATGCGCTGGGCGGCCAGGCTGACGGCGGCGATTTCCAATATCTGCCGCAGCTCCAACATATCGCGCAATTCTTTGAGGGTGGTGTGGGTGACGAAGTAGCCTGAGCGGGGTTTGATGGTTACCAGTCCCTCCTGGGCCAGCATTTGCAGCGCGTCGCGCACCGGCGTGACGCTGGTGCCGTATTCCTGAGCCAACTGTTGGATGTTCAGCCTTTGGTTGGGGTGCAGGCGGCCCATTATCAGCGACCGCCTCAACTGGCGGTAGGCCTGCATCTTGGCTGGTTCATGGCTTTCAGGGCTGGGTTTGGGCATAAAGACCCTCTCTCGGTGGGGCTCGTGGACTGTGCGTCCATCGTCAGGGCCATTATAGCATATAAGACACCAGTTCGCAATAGGTGTTGTGGTATAAACGTTGTCTGATATATCAAATCTTGAATGTGATGGATTAGGCGTTGACATCAGGTGCCGGCTTTGTTATAATGGCCCTGAAAGGCGGTCAAGTACTCGGGGAAATTACCGCCAGGGGGCGTGTGACCTCCAGTCAACCCAGAGAAAGAGGTCGAAAGTTATGCTCGAAAGCCATGGCCTGAACCAAACCAGTGCCCATTACAGCCGGATGGGCCGGCAGGAGTGCGAGAAGATACACCTGGCCACCTTGGAGATCCTGCAGCGAGTCGGTGTGGACGTCCATGACGCACAGGCACGAGATCTCTTGGTCAAGGGCGGCGCGACCGCCGACGGCATCCGGGTGCGAGTGCCCGAATTTATGGTCAGCCGGGCCTTGTTGACGGCGCCCAAGCGTATCACCCTGTGCGACCGGCACGCGCGGGTCGCCATGCGCGCCGGCGGCTACAATACCTACTACGGCGGCGGGTCGGATTGCCTGAACATCCTCGATCATCGCACCGGCCAACGGCGCAGGCCGCGCCTGGAGGACGTGCGCGATGCGGTGCGGGTACAGGACGCGCTGCCGGAGATCAGTTTTGTGATGTCCATGTTCCTTCCCCAGGACGTGGACCAGCGCATCTACGACCGTTACCAAATGGAGGTCATCCTCAACAATACCAGCAAGCCGATCGTATTTGTGACCCCCGATTTCGAAGGCTGCG